>NZ_RZST01000158.1:0-12694 GCF_003997575.1 Mesorhizobium sp. M1A.F.Ca.IN.022.07.1.1 | reverse complement strand
GTGCAGCAACAGGTTCAGGATCAGTGGCAAAAGCGGGATCAGCTTGAACACCTCCTCGCGGGAAAGGTGCCACCACTTTCGTTTTTTGGGAGGCGGCCTGCGCATACAATTCTCCATTTGAAAAACTCAAATTGAGAATCGTTTCGGGGCGATTTCTTATGTGGATCACGCCGAACCCGACTAGGCAAGAGGGAAGGATTCGGAAAATCGAGTTATGCCGCGCGATTATCATGTGATCTCCGCTAACCCATTGCTTTTGCTCAATCCCGTGCTGTTGTGAAAAGCGGGCACGTAAGCGGCCGCTGGTGCCAAATCGTGGACGCGAAAAAACTATAGGGCAATTGGCAACTCGGCGGTCGCCGCAATCAGTTTTCGCCATTGCGGAAAGTACCGCAGGCGATAGCTCGCGCTCCGGCGCGGGCTTTTTTTACAACTCGACATTCGCAATTTGCGAAAATTCCAAAAGGACAAACCAATGCCTAACCTTGCCGCCTCCGTGGCGGCTTTGAGCTATTGCGGCTTCAAAGCTGCCAAAGCGCGCACCGTTGCGCGTCGCCTCACCGAAGAACGCCTAATTGAGCCCGGTGCGCCGGGCGTGGCCGTGGAAATCACGCAAGCCGACTTTGCGCTGTTGCTACTGGCGGTGGCCTCTGGCGCGCCGCTGCGCTCTGTGGCCGATGTTACGGCCAAGCTGGCGTCCTGCGTTCCAGACGGCGTCAACCTGGACGTGATGCCTGAAGTCATACGGCCCGCACAGCGGACCGCGTTCGACTTTCTGCATGACCTGGTGTGGTCACCTGACACTTCGCCGGTAACGGCTGTCGAGGTGTGCGAAAACTGGCCGGAAGTCACCTTTCACACTCGCGATGGCGTGGTCCGCTTTCAGCCTGCCGGCACGCTCGCCGGTCATTGGTCCGGCAGTAAGCAACGGCGCGCCACAACCATCCCGGCGAGCGCGATTGCGCTTGCCGCGAAGCACCTTTTTGGAGACACCAAGTAATGGCCATTTTGAGCAAGAAACCCGCCGAGGCACCTGCCGAACCCTACCACGTTCCGTCGCTTGCCGAATGTGACGACGTCTATGCTGGCCTGCTCTCAAAGCGCGCTGAACTTAACGAGCGTCTGCGCGGGCTTGACGCAGAAGCGCGGCAAATCGAAAAAGAGATCGCCGCGGACCCCACCCCCGAGGTTAGACCCAGCGTCGCGGCATTACTCGGTGATGGGCCGACCGCTAAGGCCGCCAACCGCAAGAAGCTTGCCGACGTGCGCGCAGACAGGGCCGACCATGAGGTTGCCTCGCGGGCGATTGAGCAGCGGATCCGAGACGCAAAAACCCCGGCCGTGCGGAAGGCAATCGCGCTCGTTCGACCAGAGTGGGATCGCCGCCAGAAGGAGTTGTGCGAGGCGCTTGCAGTGGTCGAGAAGGCGCACCGCAGCTTGAACGACCTGGCCGAAGGCCTTGAGGCCGAGGACATCGGTTCGAGTCATTTCGGCAACCGCGCGCATTTCCTTGGCGATGCTCGAGACGGCCATATCGCACGTTACCTCAAGGAGGCTGGCTATGTCGGTTGAATTGGCAAGCGCAGAGCGCAAGAAGGCCCGCGGGCGGCGGCGCCGCATCAAGTTGCCAGGCTGCGAAGCTAGGGAGTCAACCCTGCCGGCCGAGGAGATCGCCAAAATACTGAGAGAGACAAAGCCTGGCGGGAAGCGAAACTCCGACTTGGAGGCGGAACTTGGCCGATAGTAACACCATCAGCGGCTATGTGGCGCGATTCGGGGACATCACAAACGTGGGCGGTGACTTCCGGGAGCGCCTCGCTCCCGGTTGTTTCACGCGCACACTTCGGGAGATGCCCGACGTCGTGATGATTCTCGACCACGATTCGGGCCGCGTCCTTGGCCGCGTGTCTGCCGGATCGCTCCAGCTTCGCGAAGATTCGGTCGGCCTTCATTTCACCTTGTACCCAGATCCAACCACGCCCGAGGGCCAGACGGCAATTGGGACGGTGGCTCGTCAGGACGTAAAGGGATGTTCGTTTTCGTTTTCGGCTCGGTCCGAGAGTTGGGACGACGGGGCTGGCGACCAACTGCCGCTGCGCACCATCGAAGATCTCGACTTGTGGGAATGCACGCTAACGGCCTTTCCGCAGTATGAAACAACTTCCGCTGTCCTCGCTCGCTCCGCAGCGAGGGACAACGCTGCCAATGCCATGCGCCGCATTGCCGAAAAGGCTGAAGCTGGAGATTTTGCCGCTCGCAAAGCCGCAGCTATACGCCGCGCCGAGATGGAGATGAAATTTAGAGGTTACGCCTGAGAGCCGCCAAGAGAATAGCGCAGAGCGATCACCGGTTGCGGGGGGATTGCTTAGGCCAACAACTCAGTTAGGACTTTGCCATAGGTGGTGGATCACTTGTTCATAAAGGACGCGCCATGACTGAGATTGATTGGACCAAATCAAACCCTGAAAATGTCGCACTGATCCTTGCTGAATATGAAAAGCAATTGGTGGCCGGTCGCGAACTCTATGGCGTGCTCGACGCTAAAGCGCGCTGGCTATTGACTGTGACCATCCCGCTTGGGAGCGTCATTTCTGGATATGTCGTGGCCAACGGCCTCATGAACTTGTGTGCCGGGTCTGCTGCTCTAGCGATGGTGCTCATGCTCTTTGCTGCATCGCTGATCGCCGCGTTCGCACTGCAGACACGCACATATCGCGTAGGCGCTCGCCTTCCTGACAACATCTCGGACTGGAGACCGCTAATCATGGGCAAGGAGGCGGAGGCCAATGCCTTCGCTGGCATGCGCATTGAGACGATGGCCTCCGCGATCGAAATCAATGCCGCCTCAAATGCGACCAAGTCGAAGCACCTAAGGCTCGCTATTCTAGTCGGAACCTTAGCCGCCCCCGCGGCGATCTTCCTTTTCGCTGCGGTCCATGTCCTTTTGTTCTTCGCGGTCTCGCCCGGTCTGTGTCCAGCTATCGTCGGGCTTTTCTGACGTCTTGTCCGAATCTTTGTCCTTACCGCCCGTTAAGCTTCAACTCCAGCCGCGCCTAACATCTGTTCTGTTGCATTTCGGGCAGGCAAGCGATGAGACAGGCTGGCGTTGTCGCCGGGCGTCCTCCTTTTCCCGGTCGGTGAGAACTTCAGCCTCAAATTGATGGCCGCAGTTCAAACATTGAAACCTTCGTGTCTCACTCATAGCCAATCCCGGCCTTTTCTACGAACTGCTTCCACAGGGCCTCAGCCGCTTGTTGATGCGTCAACTTCGAGTCACCTCGACTGAAACTGTTCATGGATAGGTACATGTTATAATCATCGGCCTCCACGCTGATGCTGCCCTGAGAGCTATTATTCTCTGCATGGCGCTCGAACACGTAGCTGATGTCGCCGAAGCTTCGTCTGCCCTTGGTGTTCTGGACAGTTATCGCCGCCTCAGCGCTGTGCTTGCCTCTGTTGACCACAAGGCACGTAAACGCGGTTGCGCTCATGCGCTCGAACTTGGCTTTGAGCAGACCTTCGCCAAATTCGTTCAGCTCTCGACATGAATTTTCGAAATAAGCCTGAATTACATCGAAAGCTTGGTCTGCGAACTCGGTTTTCTGAATTGTATCGAAATCCTGTTTGATCTTCGGTCGCCTTATCGATGTATCGAAACTGCGCATAAATGTGCTGTCTCGAGCCGCGAAATCGGGCTTGGAGATGTCCTCTATGACCTTCCGAAGTCCGTCAACAACATTCATATAAGCGATGTTTTGATTGGTGAATTCAGAAATCGGTTTGCCGTCCTTCGGCATAGCTAGGTACTCGGAGAACGGTGAGCTCAACCAGTCACACGGCTCGAGTATGATCGGAATGATCCTAATCGCGCCAGCAGCCGCCAACTCTTGCGCTTTTTGAAATTCGTTTTCGTAGCAATAGTTGGATGCAAGGTAGTCCGGACTTAAGAGCGCAAGAAATAGCGTACTATTCGCAAGGCTAGCGGCAATTTGATCGCCTACCTTCTGACCTGGCAGGATTTTGTTATCCGACCAATCATGAAGGCCCTCGCGCCGCAGCATAGCCAGATGCTTATGGAGCCTCTCTAGCGACTTCTCGTCGGCGTGTGAGTATGAAATAAAAGCCCGAACCGCCATCACTTTCACGCCCTAATAGATTATGCAGGATCGATGAAATATCGCACTCCAGTTTGCTGTTAAGCAATAGCTGGTCGATCCTATAGTTCGCCCTTTTCACAGGATTCACAATATGACCAACCAACCAGCCGCGGCCGGAATACCGCCGTTTGCCTGTTGCCATCAAGAACGGCGTGCCGGATATGCGACTGGCAGCCAGCCTCAAGCGCACCATGCGTACGCGGTGAAAGGAGTTTTATAAAATATGGCGATCAACTTTGCCGGCGGCACCAATCAGTTGCTGTGGTCGCCACCGACTTCGCAACCGGTCAACGGCTGCGTGGCTTTCCTGATGAAGACCACTCAAACGACCGTCAATGCGTGTCCGATCGCGTGCTGGAACAGTTCCAGCCGCAACGGGTGGGGCTTCGTGATCAACAATACCCTCAACAAAATTCTAGCACAGGGCACCAACACCACCTCGACGGCGTCGATCCAGTTGACTTCTACGACAAGCATCAATGACGGCAACTGGCACCACGTCGCATTTAACTACCGGAGGAACTCGGGAACCAACGAGCTTTTCGTTAATGGGGTATCTGAAGCCACTGGCGCCACCAGTCCTTCATGGAACCCGACCGGATCGCCAGCCTTGGCGCTCGGCGACAACAACGACACTTTCTGGCCATCCTATGTCGGTGAACTGGCACAAATTGGACATTGGAGCGCAAACCTAGACGCGGCTGAAATTGCGGGCCTTGCGAAGGGTTTCACGCCCCCGAAAATTCGGCCTGCTTCGTTGATCTCCAATA
This sequence comes from Mesorhizobium sp. M1A.F.Ca.IN.022.07.1.1, assembly GCF_003997575.1. NCBI lineage: Bacteria > Pseudomonadati > Pseudomonadota > Alphaproteobacteria > Hyphomicrobiales > Phyllobacteriaceae > Mesorhizobium > Mesorhizobium sp. M1A.F.Ca.IN.022.07.1.1. The sequence goes on along the minus strand of NZ_RZST01000158.1, from coordinate 7,767 downwards.
TACCGCTGATCCGCGAGGTGAATGACTTCAAAGCCGGCCTCGTCCCGACCGTTACAGGCACTTCCGTGTCTGTGCACCCCCGTGTCGTCGGGCCTTGGTTCTAGCGCATCGCGGAGGGCTGCTATGGTGACGGCCCGGCGGCCCATCAGTGCTTCGGGGGGAAGTGGTGACGATCTGCCGGGCCTGATCCGGGACAGGGGTAACAGCCACCCCGGACACGCTAACCATACCGTCCCGGCAGCCGATGGCAATTGTTTTGGTCAAGCCGGCGAAGCTGTGGATGATGGCGGCGAGCTGTGTACCGGCGAACTTGGGCAACCGTTTCAGGCGCCGCCCGGCATATCCGCAGCAGCCTGTCTGAGGCTTCGCTCAACATCGGCGATATAGGTGCTGTCGTTGGCTAAGTGATCCCAAAGGACGAGCCCGACAATCAGCGCAATCACGACCAAAGGCCAACGCACTGGAACTCTCCCTCAAGGCTCCTCGCAACGCGCATTATCTTCCTAGTTCGCTATGTTTACAAGCATCCGCTAATATAGGGAAGAACTCGCCGGGCGAGGCCCCCAACAACGACCTCAAGCCCGACGAGCTGCCGGGATGAAACCGGCAGCATCCTAGGTGCAAGGCCGATGCCAGCATTCTTGTGCCGAAACGAGACAGGGGGCAGCCGGTTGTGGCTACGCCGTCACCATTGTAGGCTGCGGGTTGTGGGGGAACCTCATGCTCAGGCTTAGACGAAAGCCGCAGAAGGACTATCCGAACGCTGACCGCTTTGGCGAGGATGGCCGGCGCCTCTACAGCGCATACGCGGCTACGCTACGCAAAGGGCGTCGCAAGAGCCTCATGATACCTGTGATCGACCTGCTGGCCGGTGCGCTTGCCGCAGCTATGGTCCTCGCGTTGGTCTATTTGGTTTCTTTTTAGCCAGCGACAGCGTGAACGATCGCAAAGCCCATGCCAATTGCAATGCCTGTAAAGAACTTGCCGGCCGCGTCTATGGCAATGGCGCGGATCTTGTCCCAAGCATCACTGTGGGGCTTCCTGAGGGCACTGGAAAGGTCGTCAAAGATCGCGTCCATGGGTTGAATCTTAAAGAATGGATTCGCTGTGAATCCCCCTTCGCATAGCGTGTTCGCGCCAGTCACGGGCACCCTTTTAAGAGTCTATCTCAAGCGGCTTATGGCCCGGCTGTTCATGCCAGATCACTTGCCGTAGATCGCGCCAATCGACCGCTTGTCCGCAGACCGGGCACCTGTGGAAATGGTCGCGCTCGTTGGAATATTCCTTGCTGTGGCGCCGGCCGATGATTGGCGGCCCGAGATCGGACAGCTTCGTCATGTCGGCTTGTCCACAAGCGGCCTCTTCCTCGTCGGCGGCTTATAGGGTGTGACCAGCCTAACGGTATCGGCATTCACCGTGACGGGCACACCTAGGTTGATGGTCACCTTGCCTTCATCGACGCGGGTGACATCGCCTCGCAACTCGATCTCCTGACCCTGCTTCACTTTCGAGATCCGATCGACAATCGAATGAGGCTGCCCATAGGAGGGGATCGACACGCTCACCCGGTCCTCTGTCACGCGCCTGCGTACCTTCGCGGTGATGGCGACCTCGTCGCCAATGTTGATGCCCTTTGCCATGCCGTTACAACTCAGACGCGGCATATTGGTTCGCAAGCAGATGCTAATGTGCAGTCAAGACGATGCCCGTCACTCCTGGCAGAATGGCGGGCATCTATTCACTCTCCGCACTGCCGTCGAACGAAAGGGAGTTAAGCTCGCCGGCTCTATCAAATGATGCAGCGAGGCGAAGGTTTCAGCACAGGGACTAAAGCGTCAGATCCTCCGACTTGGGTCGCATCGGGGAACATTCCACAAGTCGGCAGGTTAGCTTTCACGGCGCGGTCTGCCCGACGTCGCGCCGTTGGGGTTGCGCAGACCCCGGAGCCCGTTCGCCATCCCTCAAGGCGGCGGGCTCTTGCACCCGCCGCGCAGAGGGATTTCATCTCGCGCCGCGGTTTACCGTGGCCTTCCTCGCCGGCTTGGCGACAGGCTTCCGTCCCAACCCGCTGGCCTTCGCCAATTCAGAGCGCTGGGCAGCGTAGTTCGGCGCCACCATGGGGTAGTCTGCCGGCAGGTTCCATTTCGCGCGATACTGCTCCGGCGTGAGGCCGTGATCAGTCATCAGGTGCCGCTTGAGCGATTTGAACTTCTTGCCGTCCTCGATGCAGACGATGTGATCGGGGGACACCGAACGCTTCGGAGTGACCGCAGGCTCCTGCTTTGGCAGCAGGGCTGCGCTTGGGCGGCCGATGCCAGTGAGCGAGGAATGCACCGACGCGATCAAATCCGCCAAGCCGGTTACCGGGATGGGATTATTGCTAACGTAAGCGGAGACGATGTCCGCGGTAAGCTCCACTAGTTCAGAGCCATCGGTGTCGGTCTGGTCGGCCATGCGCGGGGAGTCCCTTTTGTCTGACGAAGCCTCTCTATTTGAGGAAAGTCAGCGGCGCAACTGGCCAGTTCGCGGGTGTTCGGCTTAACCCGCCAGCGCGCGGCCAGCGGCAATACCAACGCCGATCGCGACGCCAGTCGCGAGGCTTTCCGCCAGGCGTAGCAGAATGACGCCGTACGGTACGCGGACGGGGCGCTGAGATAGGATGCGGGCCAGATCTTCAAACGTGTTTTCCATGGCACTCTCTCGCAGGAAGTGACTTGCAATGGATTCCACAGAACAACGTTCGAGTCCAGCGGAGAATACCTAGGCGTTTTCGCCTATTGTACGGAGTTAAAATAGGCGGTTTCGCATATTCGTAAAATAACTCCCAAAAATAATCTGTGATTGTTGTTTGACAAAATAGCGAATCTAGGCGACCTTGTTTGCAAGGGAAGGGGTTTCCTGCAAAAAAGATCAGGGCAGCGAAAAGGACCTTTTGGCCGGGGTGGTGTGCCATGTCCAAGGCCAAAGCCTAAAAGCTCACCGACGACTCTCCAGGTCGCCTCGCACCCCCGGCTGCCGGTGCCTACCCGGTGAGGCCTGCGAGGCCGTCTGGAGAACTTCGATGAACATGCATGTTGTCGATTCTGCCTTCCGCTTTGAGGTTGGTGCTGCCGTCACGCACCGCTCTGAACCTATGCGCGCCACTGTGACGGCACGCTTCAAGACCAGCCGCGGCCAAGAGATTTACACGGTGCGACGCCTGGACGAATGCGCGCTGCCGCAGCTCATGCTGCTCGGCGAGGTGCTGGCATGACACCCGACCAGTTCAGAGATCCCATGTTCCTGCGCGTGCGGCGCCAGGTAGCGCTGTTGCGCTTGCCGTATGCCGAGGGTAGGGCGCGTGACATGCTCGAGGAGGCGGTTAGCCTCTATGACGATCTGCTAGCCGAAAGAACCGCGCGTCCATTGCCTCAGTAACAAACCACCTTCCGGTTGTTGCAATGCAAGATGCCCGGAGCGAGGGGTCCAAGGAGCAACAAAAAAGCGGGCTCTCGCCCGCTTCCCTTCGTTGCCGAGACTCATGCGGGGGTGCCGGTACATTCATGGTCACCACGCCGTCGATCGGCTCAAATGCAGCCTCGCTTTGGGTAAAACCTCGCCAACTATCTGAAGGGACGTTTCTCGCCTGCGGCGACTGCTTGGGGGTATATGGCAGCCAAAGGTGTTGCAAACAAGGCGGTGGGTGATGTCCCTTCGTCGGCGGGGTGTCTGTGCGCGCACAGAATTTTCGGCGAGGCCTCCTATGATCTGGTTCGGAGCGGTGTTCAGTCCCCGGCTCGCTTCAGGGAAAGGAAAGCATCTATGATGACTTCAACATTGCCCATACACGGTGCGCTGGTCGATATCGCGAACCGGATTGCGGAGCGTCACCGACATGTCAGTTTTGCAGGTGAGCGACTGCGCGCATTCGAACCGGTCGCGAATGGCCTAGCCACGTGTCCAACCTGTCACATTTTGTGGAACAAACCGTCGACGCTCGCCGCGCTTGAGGACAAATCCGACGACGCGAGCCAATATGAGTGCAGCCAATGCAGAGAGCGATATAAGCTGGGGCGGTGAGCGGCGTATTCCCGGCACCCAAAGCGGGGAGAGAAAGCGGGGAAGGTTCCCCATTTCCGCGAATAATGGAATGAATTCAATGGCGATTGGCTCCCCGGGCCGGATTCGAACCAGCGACCAACCGGTTAACAGCCGGTTGCTCTACCACTGAGCTACCGGGGAACGGAGGCTCTGACGTGAGTGGCGCAGCCTATAGCAAACACCTTTCGGCTTTGCAAAGCAGCAATTCGCAATTTTTCTGCAGTTTTTCGTGCGGCGATTTGTGGCATCGCTTCGGCGTGCCCACATATGAGCGGCTTGACACCGGCATGGAACAATGCGGCAGGTCGTCCTTTGGTATTTATGACATCGGCCGCGCAGATGGGATCTGGCTTTGAATGACGGCAACTGACGACGATAACCCACCGGCGCGCAAGATCACGGTCTTCGGCCGCGACTTCTCCATGCCGCGCTCGCGGGGATTGCGGATCGCGATCGGCGTGCTGCTCACAATCGGCGGGATTCTGGGCTTTCTGCCGATTCTCGGTTTCTGGATGGTTCCGATCGGCCTGCTGGTCCTGTCCTACGAATTCGCACTGGTGCGTCGTCACAGGCGCCGCTTCGTGGTCTGGTGGGAACGCCGCCGCCGGCCGGATTGAGAGCTTTGCAGGGAGAGAGTCCGGCAGGTGCCGCCGACACCATCGGGATCGGCCGCAAGCAATCGGCAACCACTGCCTTCGATGACGAATGGGAAAGCATCGGGAATGACTTGCCGGTGCTTGACGACCTTTCACCGCCAACATATTGAGTTGCCCCGGAACGCCGGGAGCATGGAAGGCCTCGTGGCGGAGTGGTTACGCAGAGGACTGCAAATCCTTGCACCCCGGTTCGATTCCGGGCGAGGCCTCCAATGCCCGGGCTCCGGCGCTGTCGCGCCGGGGCGCTAGGTTCCGGTCGAATTGGCCCGCGTCATTTGCCTGGAAATCGGATCGGGCGCGGGCAGCGAATTGGGCGCGGGAAGCGGGTTGGTTGGGACATGAACGCTGATTTCTCCGAACGCCGCGTGAAGATGGTCGATGGCCAGATCCGCACCACCGATGTGACCAGCGCGCCGCTGATCGAAGCGATGCTTTCCGTGCCGCGCGAGGCTTTTGTCGGCGCCGGGCAGCGGGACCTAGCCTATATCGACGAGGACATCCGCATCACCGATGGCGTCAGTGGCGGCGGTGCCCGCTATCTGATGGAACCGTCACCGCTCGCCAAGCTTTTGCAATTGGCCGAAATCAGCGACACCGATTCGGTGCTCGATGTCGGCTGCGGCACCGGCTATTCGGCCGCGCTGCTTTCCCGAATCGCAAAATCGGTGGTTGCGCTCGAAAGCGACCCGGCGCTTGCCGAAGCCGCGAAGTCGACCCTTTCCGCACTGGATTGCCAGAACACCACCGTAGTGATCGGGCCGTTACCGCAGGGTCATGCCGCCGCGGCGCCCTATGACGTCATCTTCATCGGCGGCAGCGTCGAGGAGGTGCCCGCGGCATTGCTCGGCCAGCTCGCCGAGGACGGACGGCTGGTTGTGGTCGAGGGGCAGGGCAACTCCGGCGTTGCGCGTCTTTTTGTCAAGGCCGGGGGGGTTGTAACCGGCAGACGCGCATTTAATGCGGCAATTAAGCCACTACCGGGGTTCGAACGTGCTCATGCGTTCGAATTTTGAGCGGTTTTGCCTTGCAGCGAAGGCGCTGACATGATCGCTTGCGCTTGAACAATCGTTGCTGATTTGCTTCACGTGCATTTTCGGGGCTGTCAGCGGGGGACGATAAACACGCGGCGCTAGCTGATCCGGAAGGAAAAGGTGCGCGGCGTGGTTCCCATGCAAACGAATGAGGGATAATACGTGCCGCCCCTACACAAGACTTTTCTATCAGCCATACTTGTTTCGGCGACCGCGCTTTCGCCGCTGGCAGCATCCGCCGAAACCATCACCGGCGCGCTCGCCAAAGCCTATCAATACAATTCCCAGCTGAATTCCGCCCGCGCGGGCACCCGTGTCACCGACGAGGGCGTGGCCATCGCCAAGTCCGGCTACCGCCCGACGATCAGGGGATCGGCTAGCATCGACTACACGAGCAGCCGCAACAACAACCTTGGTCAAACCTTAAATATCACTACGGGCAATTTCGGGGTTGAGATCGACCAGACGCTGTTCGACGGCTTTCAAACCAAGAACAATGTCGCCGCCGCCGAAGCGCAGGTCAGGGCCTCGCAAGAAAGTCTCCGCAACACCGAAGAGAACATCCTGTTCAACGCGGCAAGCGCCTACATGGATGTGATCCGCGATCGCCAGATCGCGGTCCTGACCGCACAGAACCTGCAATTCCTGACCGAGCAGGCGCGCGCCGCGCGGTCGCGCTTCGAGGTCGGAGAGGGCACCCGCACCGACGTCGCACAGGCCGATGCCTCGCGGGCGACCGCGGTGGCGCAACTCGCCAGCGCTCGCGCGACGGCGCTGGCAAGCGCTGCGACCTACCACCAGATCATCGGCGACGAGCCGGGCAAGCTCAAGGCGGCCGCGCCGGTTGGAAAGCTGCTGCCGGGAAGCCTCGATTCGGCCTTCGCCATCGCCGCCGCGGAGCATCCGGCCATCCTTGCCACCGAGCATCTCGTCGACGCCGCGGCCTTTTCGGTTAAGTCGGCCGAAGGGGCGCTATTGCCGCAACTTTCCGCCAGTGCCGGGATTTCGAGCCAGTATCGCAACACCTCGCCCGGCGTTTTTGCATCGGCGGGTTCCGAAGGAACGACCAATTCGGCCAATATCGGTGCAACGCTTACCGTGCCGATCTATTCGGGCGGGCGCACCTCTGCGCTGGTCCGCCAATCGAAGGAATCGCTCAGCCAGGCCCGCATCGAGGTCGACGTCAGTCGCGACCAGGTGCGCCAGGCCGTGGCTTCGGCGTGGACGCAATACACCGCCGCGCGCGAAAGCGTGGATGCCAACAGGCAGGTGATCGCCGCCGCGCAACTGGCGCTCAACGGCGTCATCGAGGAACGCAATGTCGGCCAGCGCACCACGCTCGACGTGCTCAACGCGCAGAACGCCGTCATCACCGCCAAGATCAACCAGGCGAGCTCCGAGCGCGATGTCGTCGTGGCGAGCTACGCCATCCTGTCGGCGATCGGCCGCCTGTCCGCCGGCCAACTCGGCCTGGCGGTCACGAAATACAACCCGGAAGAGCACTACAACGCCGTCAAGGACAAGTGGATCGGGCTGCGCACGCCGGACGGCCGCTGAACCTTTGGCATTTCCAGAAGCGCCGCGTGTCCAATGGATGCGCGGCGCTTTTGCATTGGAACCAGACGGTCGGCTGCCGGCGGCGTAGCGAGCTAATCTGTTGAAATCCAACGTCTCCTCAGATTGGGGATTCTCGGATGACGATCGGTCGGTTACGCTGTTCGCATTGATTCGAATTCCGGTCTTGCCGGAATGGAAATCTTGAACAAGTCACAAGGGCGGCGGATGTGACGATGGCGACAGCGAGCAGCGCGCAGCGCGAACCTTCCATGGAAGAGATACTTGCTTCCATCCGAAGGATCATCGAGGACAGCGACACCGGCCGCAAGCAACCGGCGGCGGACAACGGTGACGTTCGCCAGGACCTCCGGCCGACGCCGGCGGCGCAGACGGCCGACCTTGATGCCTTCCGTTCCGAGCTCAACGTCGGATCCGCTCCCAGC
>NZ_RZST01000157.1:0-12760 GCF_003997575.1 Mesorhizobium sp. M1A.F.Ca.IN.022.07.1.1 | reverse complement strand
TCACCACATCGAGCAGGAATCCCGAAGCCCGCGTCCCGGCATCCGCCAGCTTGACGCGCAGGTCCACGCCCTCCGGCGTGACCAGCGGGCGCACCAGCGCGGCGGGATTCCTAGCCGTTGCCATGCCGCACCATCCGGAACAGGTAGAAATAAGAAATCCAGAGCGCCAGCATGCCGCCGCCGATCGAATAGCGGGCGATATCGCTTGTGATCGTCTGCCGGCCAATGCCTTCGAGCAGGCCGGCAAACAGCAACATCACGACGACGCCGACCATCGCGGTCGCCGCCACGCGGCCCGCTCGTGAGGCCGCGGCCATGCGCGTCAGCTCGCCGGGAAAGGCGATGCTGGTGCCGATGCGCATGCCGGCCGCGCCCGCGATGGCGATGGCGAAAAGCTCCGTCGTGCCGTGGATCGACAGCCAGCCGCCGAGCTCGAAACCGAGCCCCTTGGCGGCATAGATCTGGAAGATGGCGCCGAGCATGCAGCCATTCATCAGGATGATCAGCACGCTGGGCACCGCGAAGGCGAAGCCGAGCGCGAAGGCCAGGATCGACACCTGCGTGTTGTGGGTGAAGAGATAAGCGGCGAAGCCCGAGAGAAAGTGGTCGCCGCCGCCATAAAGCACGCTGCGCAGCATCTCGGCCGACGAATCCGGATTGCGCCCGCCGGCGAGGCTCGGCGCGATGATGGCGTCGTACCAGCGCTTGTCGGAGGCGACCAGCCAGTACCCGGCAATGGCGCCGATCACCGTCAAGGCGACCGATGCCCACACCTCGCGCCACAAGTCGCGGATCGCCGCCGGCCAGTCGTGCAGGAAGAAGTCGCCGATGCGCGTTCTCAAGGATCGCCGCGCGCCATAGAGGTAAAAATAGCCGCGCAGGCAGAGCGCTTCGAGGTAAGCAATCAGTGCGCTGTCGAGCGAAGTGGCTCGCGCCACCGAAAGCGAGGACAGTGCCGAGCGGTAGAGGAGGGGCAGTGACAGCAGCTCCTCTTCCGACAGCGCGCGCGGCGCGCGCTTCTCGACGCGGGCAAGCAGCGCCTCGAACGCCTTCCAGTCGGCCTCGCGCTCCTGGCGGAAGCTTGCCAGCGACTGGCGGAGCGTATCGGTGCCGGCGGGCAGCATCATAAGAGGTTTTCCTCCTTGAGCTGGATATAGCGCTCGACCAGGGCGGGGCCGAGCCGCTGGTGGTCGGCCTCGATGACATGCGCGCCGAGCAGCCTGAGGCGTCCGATCACCACCTGCCGCTGTTTGAGCAGGTCGCCGGCGGTGACCGCGCGGGCCACGTCCTCCGGGGCGGTAGGCGCCATATCGGCCAAGGTCTCCAGCTCGACATCCTTCATCAGCATGAACAGCACCAAATGCCGCTCGGTCAGCCGCCCGACGGTGCGCAGCATCAACTCGGCGCTGATCGGGTCGACGAAATCGGTGAACACGATGACCAGCGAGCGCCGGTCGAGCTTCGCGGCGAGCGTCGTCAGCGCCAGGGTGAAATTGGTCTCCTCGGGCGAATAGTCGATCTCGGCGGCGCGCTTCTGGATCATGGTGAAGCTTGGCGAGCCGCGCACGGCACCGCTGGAAACGCGTGGCCTGGCGTCGAAAGAAAACAGGCTGACGAGGTCGCCGCCCTTGAGCGCAATGAAGGCGGACAACAGCGCCGCCGTCACGGCCCGGTCGACTTTCGGCACGCCCTCGACCGGCTCGCACATCAGACGCCCGCTATCGACGGTCAAGACGATGTTGTTGTTCTCTTCGATGCGGAATTCGCGGGCAAGCAATTTGCCGTGGCGGGCGCTGCGCTTCCAGTCGATCATGCGCCGGCCCATTCCTGGCTGGTAGTCCTTCAGCGCCTCGAACTCGCGGCCCTGGCCGGCGCGCTTCTGGGCATGGCCGTCGGCAAGAGCGGAGCGCTGCAGCAGCGTGATTGCTTCGTCGCGCGCGCGGCTGACATCGGGCAGCACCGCTATCTTGCGGTCCACCGGCAGCACGGCCTGGTTCCAGACCAGCCCGAACGGCCCTTGCCAGCGCAGCCACAGCCGATCGAAGCTGGCGATGCCGCGCCGAATGGCGTCGAATTCGAGGTCGAGCGTGCCGCCATTTGCCGGCAGTGTGCCGCCCGTGCCGTTGACCGGCGCCAGCCGCTGGTCATGCCCGACGCGCGCCTGCAGCCGGCGCGTTCGCGCCCCGAGACCGGCCGCGATGTGCAGCGTGAAACGTCCGCCGACGCCGACCTGCGGCGGTGCGGTGAGCGTGGCGCTGAGCGACGCGCGTCCGCGCCCGGCCGCCGCGTCGACCGCCAGGAAGGCAAGCAAAGCGCAAATCCAGAGCAGCCCGAGATACCAGACATGCGGCAGCGCGAGCGCGATCAGGAAGGCGGGAATCGCTCCCGCCGCCGCCGCCCATACCGCTCTGCCGCTCGGATAGATCAACGCGGCGCTTCCGTCTGGTCGACCAGGTCGGACACGATCTGCTCGACCAGCCGTCCGTCGATCTGCGCCGCCGGCGAGAGGATGACGCGGTGGCGCAGCGCCGGCACGGCTAAAGCCTTGACGTCGTCGGGGATGACATAGTTGCGGCCGTCGAGCGCCGCCCGGGCTCGCGCCGCGCGCGCCAGCATGGCGCCGGCGCGAGGACTGGCGCCGACCTCCAGATCCGGGCTTTCGCGCGTGCCGCGGACAAGGGCCGCGATGTAGCCGACGACGTCGTCGACCAGCGTGACGGCGCCCACTGTGGCAAGCGCCGCCTCCAGCGTCTTGCGGTCGGTCTGCGCCTTGATGCCGTATTGCTCGATATTGTGCGAGGCGGAGCCGCCGCCGTGGTGGATGATGATGGCACGTTCTTCCTGCGCGTCCGGATAGCTGACCCGGTGCTTGAACAGGAAGCGGTCGAGCTGGGCCTCGGGGAGCGGATAGACGCCTTGATGCTCGATCGGGTTCTGCGTCGCCACCACCATGAAATTCTTGCCGAGCGAATGGGTCGTGCCGTCGAATGTGACAGCGTGCTCCTGCATGGCTTCGAGCAGTGCAGCCTGCGTCTTCGGCGGCGTGCGGTTGATCTCGTCGGCAAGCAGCAGATCGCAGAAAATCGGGCCGCGCGTCAGCGTGAACTGGCCGGTCTGGAAATTGTAGATGTTGGCGCCGACGATGTCGCCGGGCATCAGGTCGGGCGTGAACTGGATGCGCCCATAGGCGACGCCGAGCGCCTGCGCGAAGCAGCGCGCGGTCATGGTCTTTGCGGTACCGGGCGGACCTTCGAGCAATATATGGCCGCCGGCGAACAGCGCCGTCAGCATCAGATCGACCGTGTCGCGCTGCCCGGTGATCGCTTTAGCCACCTCTTCCCTGATCGCGCTCGCCAGGGCTTTCACTTCATCGACGTTCACCGAGCCTCCTTGCCGTCCAGTCATGCAGCTCTTCCGCTGCTTCATGCATTGCGGCCAATGTGTTGGAACCGTTCGCAGCCTTGAACCGTGCGGTGAAGCCGTTCGCCTCATTTTTGTCGCGGGAATCCAGCCAGCGGTCCAGCGCTTCACCCTGCAGCCCGTGCGGCGCGCCAAGCAGCGCGGCGGCGCGCTGGCGCATCAGCGCGGCATAGCGGTCGCCGAGTTCCTGCAGCCGTCCTGCCCGCTTCAGGAGCATTGCCGTGGTGTCGACCAGCGCCTGCTTGCCGAAGGCGATGGCGCGACCCTCGGTGCGTGGCGGCCCGAAGCGGCCGAGCCCGTGCAGGAAGGCGAGGGCAGCCGCCACCAGCACCGACAGCGTCAGCGCCAGGAAGGGCGGTTCGACCAGGAGCTTGCCGAGATCGTAGTTCTGGCCGATGCCGTGAAGCGTCAGGTCGAACATAACCGCGCCCTTGGCGGGCTCCAGCATGGCGATCATGTCGAGCGCCGCTGCCGCCTTTTGCGGATCCTTCAGCGCCGCGTTGTTGATGAGATCGGGATCGGTCAGGATGTAGAAGGGTTCGCTGTCGAGTTCGGTGAGAACAGCCTTGCCGTCACCCGCCGCAATCAGCGGATGATTGTCGGCTACCCATTGCAACTCCTCGGGCACGGCGATCTTGCGCCCCTCTACATCGATCCGATCGACCGATGGCTTGCTGTCGCCGAGCTTGGCCTTGGCGAGGCGACCGAGCCAGTCGTTGACCGCCGTTGCGGGCAGCCGCTCGACTTTCGTCTCCCAGCCCTCCTGGCCCGGCTGCGGAAAGGTGACCCATTTGGGCAGCACGAAAAGCGTGTGCTTGCCCAAGCGGAGCTTGATGATGCGCTGAAGCGCCGCCGGGTCGCTGTTGGGCGCGATGGTGACGATCAGCAGGAATGTGGATGCCAGGGGAGATTGCAGATCCTTCTCCCCGCGCGCCATGGGCGGCGCCTGCCCGTTGGTGAGCTTCAGCCATTCCACGAGCCCGGCATAGCCGGTGCCGCCCTTGGAGAGCGGTGTTGCGCCGCCCTCGGGCTGACGAAAGTCCGGAGCGTAGGTCGAGAGCAGGAAGAATCCGGCGGCCGCGAGCAGGCTGGCGAAGATGCCCCAGAACAGCGTCCTGCGGCTGAACAGCTCTTGTGCCTCTGTCGCCTCCGCGCTCATGCCCAGGCGTCCCGGAAGGCAAAGCGCTCATAGGCGCCGCGCGCCTGCTGCCAGCCCTCGGCGCCGACCGGCCGGCGAGCGAACAAGGCAGCCTCGACGATGCGCGCGATCTCACTGAAGGCAGCGCGGGGGCGGGACGGGATGGAACCTGCGGCGGCGATGTCGCGCGCGGTCAGCGACGGGCGCAGGAAGTCGGGCAGGCGGCTGGCGATGTCGGCAACGCTGCGCCGGAGCAGCAGATGCACCGCCTCGTCATAGTCGCCGCGCGCGGCGAGCGCATCGGCTTCGGAGAGCAGGATCTGAGCCGCGCCGGCATCCGGGCGCCATTCCTCCTGCGCCTCCGCCTCCTTGCTCACGCGCCGCCACGGCAGCCGCCAGGCGATGCCCTTCGCCTCGAGCACGAGCAGGAACACGATGATTGCGACGCCGATGATCACCGCGCCCCAGAACAGATAGATCATGTAAGGGCCTAGCTTTGCCAGGGCTTCCAGAAAAGGCTTCAGCCATTCCGGCGGCTCCGGCCGCACCAGCCCCGGCAGGTCAAACTGGATCGAATCGTCAGCCAGCAGCTGCTTGTGCATCTTGGCCAGCCATTCGGCGTCCGCTGTGGCAGGCTGTGCCGCTGTCACCAACTCGCTCCCCTGCTACCCACGGGTTCGACACTGGCAATACCGCAGGACAATTGCAAGTGATTGGACGCGTCTCGTCAATACTGGCAGATTTGCTTTGGGGCGATAGGCTGGCGTGGAGCGGCCAAGCAGGGGAGGGCGTCATGACTTCAGCCGCGTTGATACGGCAGGAGAAGTATCAGATCGGCCGAGTGTTCAACAACACTTTCTCCGTGATCGGTCGTAATATTGTACTCTGCGTTGGTCTTGCGGCGCTGTTTTCAGGACTACCGCAACTGGTCACCCAGCTCGTGCGTCTAAATTCCCATCCTGGAAATCCGGCCAATTTCGCCAAGGCTATCACGAACTACAAGCTCGGCTTCATCATTGGAACTGCGGTCATTGTAATACTTTATCTCGCCTTTGCGGTTCTGTTGCAGTCGAGCCTCGTCCGGGTGGCGATCGAGGACATGAACGGCAAGAAGCCGACTTTCGGCGATTCCATCGCAACAGCGATCCGCTTCCTGTTGCCCACGGTCGCCATAGGTCTGCTTGTAGCGCTCGGCGTGGGCGCGGCCTCGATTGCCTTGCTGGTGCCCGGAATCATCCTCGGGCTCGGCTGGTCGGTGGCAATACCGGTGCTCATTCAGGAGCGCTTGGGCGTCTTCGGCTCGATGTCGCGCAGCCGCGCCCTGACCAAAGGCAGCCGCTGGGCTCTGTTTGGCCTTTTCGTGATCCTGGTCATCATGGGGCTTGTGATGCAATCCATCACCGGAGTGGTCGTTTATCTATTCCATGGCATCGTCGCCGCCGTCGTGGCCGCCATGGTCCAGAGCATCGGCTCGATGGTGGGTTCCGTCGCAGCCGCGGTCAGCTATGTCGAACTGCGCCAGGTCAAGGAAGGCACCGGCGTCGATGAACTGGCGGAGATATTCTCGTAGTCTGGGATGCTGGCGAGGCCGGCCGAAGTGCTGGTGAGCGGCAGCCCCCGCTGAGAGCCTGCCTGTCCTGCAAAATCGCCTTCCTGGCCTCAAATCAGAGCGCGACCGTGAGCTTTTGCTGCAGTCGGCGGTTCTGGCTGACACCGGGAATACCCGAAACAATTGCAAGTCCACTGGACGGGGCCCGCCGTTCTTGGCAGATTTACTTTGAAGTTGCCGAATTGGATTCGGCAGCGGCTCGGGGGAAAGCTATCATGACCACTGCGACATTGGGACGACCAGGCAGATTCGAAATCGGCAGGGTGTTTAACAGCACTTTTGCCGTCATCACGCGCAACATAGGACTCTGCGTCGGGCTTGGGCTTTTGTTTGCCGGCCTGCCGACGCTGCTCATCAGGTTATGGACCCAACCGCAGATGGAAGCGGTGATGAATGGCGATCCAAGTGCCATGGCGGATCCGAACGCGGTGCTGCGCAACTCCTATCTCAGCATCCTCGCGGGATTGATTTCCTTCGTCTTCACGCTGCTGCTCCAGTCGTCGCTGGTGCGGGCAACAATCGAGGATCTGAACGGAAGGCGGCCATCCTTCGGCGACAGCGTGCAGATTGCCATCCGCTTCCTGTTGCCGACGCTTGCGATCGGCCTGCTCGTCGGCATCGGCTCTGCGCTTGCTATGATCGCGCTGATCGTTCCCGGCATCATCCTGTGGCTCGGCTGGTCGATGTCGGTTCCCGTTCTCATCCAGGAGCGGTTGGGCGTATTCGGCTCGATGTCGCGCAGCCGAGCGCTGACCAAAGGCAATCGCTGGTCGCTGTTCGGCCTCTTCCTCGTCCTGGTCATCATCGCGATGGTCATCCAGTGGGGGATCCTGGTGGTGCTGCTTCTCTTCGGCGGGATCCTCGCCGAACTGGGCGCCGCCGTGGTGCAGGCCGTCGTCTCGATGGTGCTCTCCGTTGCCACCGCGGTCAGCTATGTCGAACTGCGCCAAGTCAAGGAAGGCACCAGCGTCGACGAATTGGCGAAAATCTTCTCTTAGCAACGGCCTGGCCGCCTTCCACTTTGAGGGCGGCCGCCCGCTGTCTCAACGACAACAGCAGTGGTCTGCCTGCACGCTCGTGCGGCAGAGGCATGACGATGTGATCGGCACGTCCGCCTTGGTCAGCGCCAAAGCAAGTTTCGCCTGCAAGCCCGGCAGCTCCTCGCTCTCGCGGCGCCCCTTCAGGCATTCGACCAGCCCGTGTAGCGCCCAGACATTGTCCGGATGCTGGGCGCAGCGCTGCACGGCGCCGCTGAGGCCCAGATCGTCGCGATCGGTCCTGGGAGGAATCAGGACTCGAGCCAAACCGTCTCGAAATGCTGCTCGAGCGCCTGGTGCTGCTCGCAGCCATGCACGCCCTTGCGGTAGGTGCGGTAGGCCGAGCGCCAGTAGGGCTGGATGATGATGCCGGAGTCGCGCAAATTCTGCTCGATCTTGGCCATGATCTCCTTGCGCTGGGCGGCATCCGGGGTCGCAAGTGCTTTATCGAGAAGCTCGTCGAACTCCTTGTTCGAATAAGCGCTTTCGTTCCAGGCCGCGCCCGATTTATAGGCCAGCGCCAGCACCTGGACGCCGAGCGGACGGCCGGGCCATTCGGTGCAGGAGTAGGGGAACTTGCTCCAGTCGTTCCAGAAGGTGGCGGCCGGCAGCACGGTGCGCTTGATCTTGAGGCCGGCCTCGCGGATCTGGGCGGCGATCGCGTCGGCGGTGCTCTTTTGCCATTCGATGTCGACCGAGATCAGCTCGTATTCGTGCTCGGCCTTGCCGGATTCGGCCAACAGCTTCTTCGCCGCGTCGACATCGCGCTTGGCCGGGCCGATATCGGCGAATTCGGGATGCATCGGTCCGACATGGTGGTTATCGGCGGGCTTGCCCCTGCCGTCGAGGCCGAGCTTCAGCACGGCCGCATTGTCGACGGCAAGCTGGGCGGCACGGCGCACCTTGACGTCGTCATAGGGCGCGTTGCCGACATTGAAGCGCGCGACGATGGTCGAGCCGGTCGCGATCTCAGAATTTTCGAGTCCCATCTGCTCGGTCTGCGACACGGCGTCCGAGGCGGTCTCGTGGTCGGTGTCGATCTCGCCGGATTCGAAGGCCGACAGCATGGCGTTGGGATCGGAGCCGTAGTCGACCCACTTGATGCCGTCGAGATAGAACTCGCCCTTCCACCAAGGCTTGTCCTTGCGCTTCACCTCCGCACCGGTCTCGGCGTCCCAACTCACCAGCTCGCACGGGCCGGTGGTGATGGCCAAAGCCTTCTTCGGATCGGCATCGCCTTCATAGGAGCGGTGCATGATCAGCGCCGGATAGTCGGCCATGCCGGCGATCAGCGAGATGTCGGGCTTTGGCAGGTTGAGCTTGACGGTGTAGTCGTCGACTTTCTGGATGCCGCCGTCGACCGGCTTCTTGGTGTCGGCGTTGACCAGCGCGCCCATGCGCGCGGCGACCGAATTGCCGGCGACCGAGGCATCGCACCAGCGGTTGAGGTTGTGGATCACGTCGTCGGCGTTGAAAGTGTCGCCGTTCGACCAGGTGATGCCTTTGCGCACGTGAAGCGTGATCGTCTTGGCGTCGTCGCTGGTCTCCCAGTTTTCGAGCAGCCAGGGCTCGAAGGTGAAGTCGGTTTTCCAGCGCACCAGATATTCGTTGCAATAGCGCGCCACATTCGACATCTCGACGCCATCGAAAGTGCGCGGATCCTTGAAGCCCTTCACGTTCATGGCGACGCGCAGGACCCCGCCGCGCTTCGGCTCCTCGGCCCGAGCGGGCGAGGGAGTAAGGCCGCCCAGCGCCAGCGCGCCGGCGGCGCTGACGCCCAAGCCGGCCATAAGCGCCAGATACTCGCGCCGGCTGATCGCGCCCTTCTTGAAATCACCCGCGGTCGGCTTTGCCCGCGGGTGCAGTTTTCTGTCGGTCAGCATGAATTTCATTGTCGTTCCCTCTATTGTTGATGCAGGTCGCCCGCGCGGCGGCTTTTGGCGGCAACGACCTGCACGAAACCCAGGGGCGCCCCCCTGCCGTCAGGCGCGGAGGCGGATACGGCCGCTGGGCGCCGTTGCCTGCGAAGGGGATCATAGGTCCGCTTTCCGCGACGAAATGTTTGGTTTTCCGCAATTCTTGTGCGCTGTTCCGCAGGCTAAAGTTGGCTGACGCGCATAATTGCTGCGCCTTGCCGGGCGGCTGGGTCTCCGGTCTTCGCGGTCAGAGCTCTGCGTAAAGTCGCGCCGCATTCTCGAAGGTGAAGCGCAGCGGCACCGATCCCTCGACCTGCCACACGCTCACCGTGTCGCCTGCCATCAGCCGGCAAGCGTCGAGCGTGTTGGTCACGGCGCCGCCATAGAGGCGGTTGGCGAGGTTGAGGATGCCGGTCTGGTGCATGGCGCTGCTGCCGCTGCCGCAGGCATCCTTGACCAGGAGCACGCGAAAACCGTGCGCCACCGCGTCCTTCACTGTGGCGTCGATGCAGGCTTCGGTCCACACGCCGGCAATCACCAGCCATTCGATGCCGGCTGCTTCGAGCTTGTCGCCAAAATCGTTCTTGCCGAAGACGCTGGCTTCCTGCTTGACCAGAGTGGCTTCGCCGTTTTGCGGCGCCACTTCATGGCAGATCGCCGTCAGCGGATCGTACTTGTCGGAGAAGGCCGACTTGCCGCTCTCGTCGAGCGGATGGAACGGCCGCGCCTCGGCGAGGTCGACAATATAGGCCCAATGATAGAGCGGCACGAAATTGCGCCGCGCCGCCTCCTGCAGGCGTTGGACGTTGGCGAGGATGTCGGCAAAGCCCTCGACCAGATAGCGCTTGTCCTTGCGATGCTCCTCCTGGAGATCGATGAACACCGCGGCCACCGTGCCGCGCCGGATGGAAATGGGGGATTTCATGCGGATGCTCTCGAAGGGGTGCCGCGGCGCGTCGGAATGTGCCGCAGCGTATCAGCTTCGTCATTCCAGCGCGAAGCAGCCGCGAAGCGGCGTCGCGAAGACCCTGGAATCCATTCCGTTACCTTGATCGAAGAGTTCGGCCTAACAGAATTCTGCACCGTTGCGGCGCTCCGACGTAACGGAATGGATCCTATGGCCTGCGCCGCGTCGCTTCGCTCCTTGCTTCGCCCGAGGATGACGACGACATGAGTGCGGCGGCCAATCTCGAACGCCTGCGACAATGTATGGGCGGCTCCAACAGAGCGTATCGGCATCAAACCGCTCATTCCAGAAACTCATCCTCATAAGGAAACCGCGAAAGCAGCTCGGTCCCCGTTTCGGTAATAAGAATCTCGTCCTCCAGCTTGACGCCCTCGCGGCCGCCTTTCTCGCCGATATAGCTTTCGACGCTCACCACCATGCCCGGCACGATCATGCCGTCGCGGCCGTACGTCTCGTAATCCATCGCGTGGGCGATGAAGGGCGTCTCGCCATGCATGCCGACGCCGTGCATGACCGAGGTATAGCGCTGGTCGACGAAGCGGTCCGGGATTTTCCAGGCCCTCTCGGCGATCTCGCGGAAGGCCATGCCGGGTTTCACGATGGAAATGTTGTGCTGGACCTGGTCGTGCGCCATGCGGTAGAGCGATTTCTGGTAGGGCGTCGGCTTGCCCGGGCCGCAGCGGAAGGTGCGCGAGAAGTCGGAATAATAGCCGTAGCAGCCGATGGTGTCGGTATCGAGCGCGACCAGCTCGCCCGGCCTGATCTTGCGGCCGCTCGCCTCGTTGAACCACGGATTGGTGCGCTGTCCTGAAGTCAGCAGCCGGGTCTCGATGAACTCGCCGCCCTGGCGGATCACCTCGTGATACATAATGGCGAAGAGCTCGTTTTCGGAAACGCCGGGCTTGATCGCCTCGCGCACGGCGGCCACCGCGGCTTCGGCTCCGGCCATGGAAGCCTGCAGGCATTTCACCTCCTCCGGCGTTTTCACCGCGCGCACGGCAAGAATCTCGCCCTGGCAGTCCTTCACCTCGCAGCCGCGCTTTTCCAGAGCCACCGCCTGCAGATGGCTGCAGCGGTCGAGGCCGAGCTTCATCGAGCCGCCGCCATGCCTCTTCAGAAGCTCGGTGATCTCGTCGGCGAACGGCCCCGCCGTCTCGTCGTCGCGACCGGAGACGGAGGACCAGACGAGCTTGGAAGGACGCGCCTCGTCGATCGTGTCGAGCACCATCGAGACATGGTAGCTCTGCGGATATTCGAACAGCACGATTGGCCCATCGGTCGGGATGAAGAAGTAGCGGGTCGAATTGCGCAGGAAATAGCCGAACATGTTGCGCGAGCCGGTGGCGTAGCGCTGGTTATAGGGGTCGAACAGCACAACGCCGCCATAGCCCGCCTCGCGCATCCAGGCGCGCAGTTTGGCGAGGCGCCCCTTGCGCAGAGCGTCAGCGTCGATGAAGGATGGCTCGGTGTCGGAGAGCCACATGCCGCCGGCGGGATCGGCCGCGGCCGGGTGGCGCATGCGGTCCTTGAAGTCCACATCCTCGGTGCTGTCGGGATCGAAAACGACGATGCTCATGGGTGCCTCCTGTTCCCGCGAACATAGCCGGGCAGGATGCAGAGCTTGTGCGGCATTCCGCAAATGTCGTGCAGGATGCCGCGCGACCGATGTCGTCACTGCAATGTCGGCGGGACAGAGGGGGTGTGAAGGAAGTCTGCGTAGTAGCAGCAAAGCGCACCCTAATGCCTTCGCATCGCCTTCGGCGCGTGCCCATGCTCCTCGCGAAACGCCCGCGCGAAACTCGACATCGAAGCAAAACCGCAGGCCAGCGCAACATCGCGCACCATCAGCGTCGAATGCGCCAGCAGATCGGCGGCGCGCTTCAGCCTGAGCCGCCGGTAATAGCCGTTCGGCGAGATATCCAGCTCGGCGCGGAAATTGCGCTCGAGCTTGTCGGGCGAGACCCCAAGCCGCTCAGCCAGCTCCGCCATGCCGAGCCGTTCCTCGACCGCGTCCTCCATGATGGCGATCGCCGACAGCACCAGCTCGTTCTGCACCCCGGTGCGCAGGCGCAGCGGCATCAGCTTGCGGTCGACGCTCGACCGCAGGGGAGAGTGCACGAACCATTCCGCGACACCCGCGGCAAGCTCGGCGCCGTAGTCGCGCGTGATGATCTCCAGCATCATGTCGAGGCTGCCGACGCCGCCGGCCGAGGTAAAACGCTTGCGGTCGATGACGAAGAGATCGCGCCTGAGCTCGATGTCGGGAAACGCCTCGGTGAAAGCGGCCTGGCTGGTCCAGTGCAAGGTGCAGGCATGGCCGTCGAGCAGGCCGGCGCGGGCGAGGAAGAACGCCGCATCCGCCACCGCGCCGATATGCGCGCCACCGCGCAGGCTTTTGCGGATCCAGCTCATCGCCTCGTCGGCCACGACATGGTCGGCATCGCCGCCCGAGCAGACGACGATGCGATCGACCTTCGGTGCGTTGGCGGCCGAGAAGCCGGGCTGGATGACGACGCCGTTGGAGGCTTCGACCGTGCCCTGATCCGCGCCGACGATCACCCATCGGTAGCAGTCGCGCTTCGCAAGAATGTTGGCGCCGCGCAGCGGCTCGATGACAGAAGAAAACGCCATCATCGGAAAGCCGGGAAAGACCAGCACCGCAAAGGTGAGCGG
>NZ_RZST01000156.1:0-12791 GCF_003997575.1 Mesorhizobium sp. M1A.F.Ca.IN.022.07.1.1 | reverse complement strand
CGGGTCTACGGTGAATGCGATGGATACTGCCGGTTTCCACACCTATGGCCTGCTGTGGACGCCGGACAAGCTTGTCTGGACCTATGACGGCGTGCAGGTCGCGGAAGCGGCGACGCCCTCGGACATGGACAAGCCCATGTACATGCTGGTCAATCTTGCGATCGGCGGCCAGGCTGGCGCGCCGCCGGATCATCTTGCCACACCGGCTGAGATGAAGATCGACTACATCCGCGCCTATACGCTGGACGCTGTGGAGGCTAACCCCCTGATCGCCACCAGCAGCACCACCACCGCAACGCACAGCACTGCCACGCACAGCTTCGGCAGCAGCACGCTGCATCACGGTTCCGAGTTTGGGGGCCACGCTTAAGATTTTCAGGCGATCGGTTCGATGTCCCGGGATCATGCAGCGGCGGCCGATATGACTGCACCGTCGAGCCTGCGGGCGGTGTTCCTGCGCGCCGTCGGCGATGTCGGGCTCTTCTCGCTGCTGATCAACATCCTGCTTCTGGTGATCCCGCTTTATCTGCTGCAGGTCTATGACCGCGTGCTGCCCTCCTCCAGCGTCGAGACGCTGGTCTATCTGTCGGCGATTGCGGTTCTTGCGCTCGCTTTCCTCGGACTGCTGGACGCGATCCGCGCCGTCTACACGCAGCGCGTCGCGGCCGCCGTCGACAGGAAGCTCGGGGCAAGGACATTCGCCCTCTCGCTGGCGCCCAAATATGCCGGCGGCCTGTCGCCGCTGCGTGATCTCGCCTCGGTCTGCGCCTTCGTCCGGTCGCGCGGCGTGGCGGTGCTGTTCGACCTGCCCTTTGCGCCCGTCTTCCTCGCTTTGCTCTATCTGATCCATCCGGTGCTGTTCTGGGTGACAGTCGCCGGCGCGGTGCTTCTGCTCGTCCTTGTCGTCGCGAACCAGCTCGCCATTGGCCGGAACGATGCCATGTCCGCGGAACGCTCGGCGTTGGCGAGCCATGCGGAACAGGTCTTTGCCCGCAATGCCGAAACGCTGCGCGCCATGGGCATGGTCGAGAACGCCGCTCGGGTCTGGGGGCGGCATGTCGGGGCAGCGCTCACGCTTTACGACCGTTCCTCGAGCGCCAATGCGATCTTCAGCGGCGCCTCGCGGGCGCTGCGCATGATGCTGCAGCTGGCGATCCTCGGCGCCGGCGCGTGGCTGGTGCTCGAGGGGCAGATGACGGCGGGTATGATCTTCGCCTCCTCGCTGGTGTCGTCGCGCGCGCTGCAGCCGCTCGACCAGCTGATCGGCGCCTGGCGGCAGATCGTCGAGGCAAAGCTGGCCTGGAAGCGGCTGGAGACGGCGCTTGCTGCGCATCCGGCTGGGAAGCGGAAACTGGCGCTCCCCGATCCATTAGGCGCGATTTCGGTGCAGGACGTTTTCTTCATGGCGCCGAACGCGCAGCCCGGCACCGAACCTATCCTCAAGCGGCTGAATTTCCAGATCGGCGCGGGCGAAGCGGTGGCGATCGTCGGGCCGAGCGGCGCCGGCAAATCGACGCTGGCGCGGCTGCTTGTCGGTGCCGCGCAGCCGACCGGGGGCGCAGTGAGGATCGACGGCGCCGACCTCAGGACGTGGGACGAAAAACAGCTCGGGAGACAGATCGGCTACCTGGCGCAGGAGGTGGAGCTCTTTCCCGGCACGATCGGCGACAATGTCGCCCGCTTCGACGCGCAGGCAGAGGACGCCGCGATCGTCGAGGCCGCCAGGCGCGCCCAGGCGCATGAGTTGATCCTGGCGCAGCGCGACGGCTACCAGACGATGATCGGCCCTTCCGACAGGACGCTCTCGGGCGGCGAGCGGCAGCGGATCGGGCTGGCGCGCGCCTTCTACGGCAACCCGCGCATTCTCGTGCTCGACGAGCCCAGTTCCCATCTCGACGGCAGCGGCGAGGCGGCGCTCGAAGTGGTGCTGGTCGCCGCGCGGGCGGCCGGCGTCACGATCCTCGTGATCACACATCGGCCGTCCATCGCAACGGCCTGCGACCGCGTGATGGTTCTGCGCGGTGGTGTGATCGAGGCCTTCGGCCCGAGCGCCGAGGTGCTGCGGCGGTCCACTGTCGATAGAGGCGCCGGCAACGCCCCGGCCGCCCAGCAGGGCACGGTGGTGACCGGATCATTCGCGCCGATGATCCGCACGCACGGCATCCGCTTCGGATCCTAGACGATGACGATCGAGAGCCTTGCCTGGGATGGACAGCCGCGCACCGACTTCCGGCGCGTGGCCTTCATAGGATATGCGGCAATCGCGCTCTTTGCGGGCGGCTTCGGCTATTGGGCGGTAAGCGCGCCGCTGTCCGGCGCGGTAATCACGCAGGGCACGATCTCGGCGACGGGCGGCAACATCCTCATCCAGCAGCCCGAGGGCGGCATCATCCAGCAGCTGCTGGTCCGCGAGGGCGACCGCGTGCAGCAGGGCCAGGACCTCATCCTGCTCGACCGGACGGCAGCGCAAGCCGAGCTCAACCGTCTGACCAGGCAGTCGATCGCGCTCAAGGCGAGCATGGCGCGGCTGGAGGCGGAGCGCGACGGGCTGGCCAGGCTCGCGCCGATCACCGAGGCAGCGCCGGCGCCGTTCCAGCAGGATTTCCAAAACCTCATCCGCGAGCAGCAGAAGGAGTTCGACGCCAGGCTCGCCCGGTTCCGGTCGGAGCAATCGATCATGGCGCAGCGGGTCGCCATGCATCGCGAGTCGGTCGTGGGCTTGAACGCCCAGAAGCTCGCCATCCAGCAGCAGGCCGATGTCGTGAAGAAGGAGCTCGGCATCAAGACAGGCCTGCTCGACAAGGGCCTCACCAACCGTACCGAATATTCGCAGTTGCTGCGCTCGGAAGCCGATCTGGTCGGCCAGGCCGGCGCGCTGGAGGCCAATCTTGCCGGGGCCAACAGCCAGATCGTCGAGGCGCAGGTGCAGGTCGAGCGGCTGACCACGCAGCGCGTGGAGGAAGCGCTGACCAAGCTCGACGAGGTGCGCACCAACCTCGCCGACATCGAGGAGCAGATCAGGGCAGCCGAAGCGGTGCTTCAGCGCACGAAGATCAAGGCGCCGGCGGCGGGCATCGTGGTGTCCTCCACCTATAATTCGAAAGGCAGCGTGATCGCGCCCGGCGAAAAGATCATGGAGATCCTGCCCACCGCATCGGGCCTCAACGTCGATGCCAAGCTGCGGCCGAAAGACGTCGATCAGGTGCGCGTCGGCCAGCCGGCGAAGCTCAGGCTGTCAGCGCTCAACACGCGGCTGACACCAGAGGTATCGGCGACCGTGACGCAGATCTCGGCCGACCGGCTGATCGACCAGGCTACCCACGAACCCTATTTCCGCGCCAAGCTGAAGATCGCCGACGCGCTCCCGCCCGGCGTCAAGCCGGAGCAACTCTATCCGGGAACGCCGGTCGAAGCCTTCATCAACACCGGCGACCGTACCTTCTTTGAGTATCTGGCGCGGCCGATGGTGGATTCGTTCGCCCGCGCGTTTGCGGAGAGGTGAGCGGGCGCTCCGCCCGACGCGACGGCGCCGTCGGGAGTTGCGTGCCTACGCAGGAACATAAGTCAACCTGATCGCTTCCTCCCCGATCAAATCACTGGCCACGAGCCGGAGCCGCGGCCGGGGGCCGGCGAAGAATGGCTTTCCGTGACCAAGCACGACGGGATGGATGTAGAGACGATACTCATCGATAAGCCCGAGGTCGGTCAGGCTTCGCGCCAGGTCCGGTCCGGAAACGGCGATCTCCCCAGCGAGCCGAGCCTTCAGGTCACGTATCATCTCCGCCAGGCCGCCTTCGACAAGCGTGGCGTTGGGGCCAACGGACTGCAGCGTGCTCGACACGACCCACTTCGGCTGGCTCCGCCACGCCGTCGCGAATTCGCGGAGCTCAGGGGTCCACTCGGAACGGTCCTCGTCCCAGTAGCGCATGACCTCGTACATGCGACGGCCGTACACGCTGCCCGTCAGGCCGCGCACTTGCTCTATCCAGTGACGAAACAGCGCGGGATCGGGCGCAAATGCCTCGTGGTCGACATAGCCGTCCAGTGACTGATTCATTCCGAAGACGAGCTTCGCCATGCTAATTCCATCCCAGCATTCTTTCAGGATACCAGTGAATCGCGCCGCTGCCTGCTCTGTGACGGCCTTGTCACGCTCCTGGCCAGCACGATTGTTCAAACGGCGATCTGAAGCGCCCCGTAGCGTTTGACTTCGGCTTCGATCTCCCTGACCAAAGTCTCCAGCGCGGGATTTCGGGAGTTGCGTGCGCGCCTGATCACATAGGCCAGGTCCGGCGGCTTGGGGAAGTGTTTGTCGACGATCTCCATGCCGGGTTGCAGGTGCCGCTGGCTCAGGAGCGCGACGCCGAGCCCGGAGGTCACGCCGGCGACGATGCCGGCTGCGCTGGAGCATTCGAACACGGTCTCGAACACCGTTCCCTCATCCTGCCCAAGATCGAGACCCCAACGCCGATAGAAGCAGTTCTCGTCGAAGGACAGGAACGGGATCGGCTTTTCCTTCGCCAGGACCAGATCCGGCGACTTCACCCAGTGCAGCGTCTCGCGGTAGAGGACGATGTCGGCGGGACGAACCTCGTGCTGGAACAGCTGGACGATCGCGGCGTCAAGGGCCCCCTGGCTGAGCTGCTCCCGCAAGACGAGGCTCATGCGCACTTGCGTACGGACGCTCACCTCGGGATGGAGCCTGCGGAACCGGCCAAGAATGCGCGAGAGGTCCGTGCAGGTCGTATCCTCGGTCATTCCCAGCGCGATCTTGCCTTGCAGCGTGCTTTTCGAGAGGCTCAGTACCGCCTCGTCATGAATTCCCAGGATGCGCCGCGCATAACCCAGGAGATCGTGCCCGGCCGTGGTGAACAGCGGCGCGTTTGGCTTCCGGCTGAGGATTTCGCAGTCGAGGCTCGCTTCAAGCCGCCTCACCTTGTGGCTGACGGCCGATTGCGACAAACTCAGAATCTCGGCCGCACGGGTGACACCGCCATGTTTCTCGATCGCGACCAGCGCCCGCAGGGCATCGACATCCAGGCGACGGCTCATGATTCCAGCCATGACAATCCTCGCTCGCAATGAAAGCACCGCGCCAAACCTCTGACACAGAGCGGGCTTTTGGGCAAATCCTTATGTCATTGTTCGTGGCTGTTTCATGAGTGTATCGAAATTTGTCATGTGCAAGGCAGCGAGTGTGCAGCCATAAGTCTGCGCCAGACAGCGCTGGTGATCCGCTTCAGGAGCATGGCGCACCGCTCGAATAAAAGACAGCCCATGACGCTTCTGCAGAACAAGCCTCATCCTCTGGTATGGCCGACCGTGGCGGCAGCCCTGGTCCTAAGCTGGAGCTCCGGCTTCGTCGGCATCCGCTACGCCAGCGAGAACGCCGACGTCATGCTGGTCCTGTTCTGGCGGACTTTTTTGTCCGGACTTATCCTTCTGCCATTTGCTCTGCTGATCGGGCAGCGCATCAGCGGGCGCGCATTGGCGCAGCAGATGGCGTTCGGCGTGGCGACGATGTTCCTCTATCTAGGCGGATTCGCCCTTGCCATCGGCCAGCGCGTTCCGACCGGCCTTGTCGCGCTGATCTCCGATCTTGTCCCTCTCGCCATCGCGGCGCTGTCGCAGCCCATTCTCGGCCTCCGGCTGAGCGCAAGACAATGGATCGGAACAGCCCTGGGCGCGAGCGGCGTCCTTATCGTCTCCCTGGACAGCCTCAGTCTCGGCAAAGCACCGGTCTGGGCCTATGTCCTCACGGTCGCTTCCATGCTGGTGTTCGCCCTGGCGACCGTGGTGCAGAAGCGGATCAGGACGATCGATATGCCCATCCATCAGAGCTTGTGCATTCAATGCCTGACGGCGGCGATCCTCTTTGCCGCCTGCGCCGAATGGAACGGCGGCCTGACACCGCCGCTCGATGGGCGTTTCCAGTTCGGCATGGCGTGGCTGGTGCTGTTCTCGACCTTCTTCTGCTACGGCGTCTACTATATGAGCCTGCGTCACTACACCGCCGCACAGGTCAGCAGCGTGGTCTATCTCAGCCCGCCGGTGACGATGCTCTGGGCGTGGCTGATCTTCGGCGAACCGCTATCGAGAGCGATGTTCCTCGGCCTGGCGGTGACCCTGTTCGGTGTCTGGCTGACCTCATCGAGGAGCGCTGCATCGAAGGACAAAGCGCGTCTGAGCTCATGCGAGCAGCCTGCCGGATAATCACGCGACACCAACAAGGAGTGCAATTCCATGAAGCTGACCGATTTCAAGGCCCTGACCTTCGACTGCTACGGCACGCTCATCGACTGGGAATCCGGCATGATCGAGGGCCTGAAGCCGCTGACAGAGCGCGCCGGCCGCCGTTTGAGCCGCGACGACATCCTCGAGGCGCATGCCCGGCACGAATCCAGCCAGCAGAAATGGACTCCGGCAAGACGCTACCGCGACCTTCTGCCGATCGTCTACAAGCGGCTTGCCGAGGAATGGGGCGTCGTCGCCACCGCAGAGGAATGCACGGCCTATGGCGAAAGCGTGAAGGATTGGCCGGCCTTTGCCGACTCGGCGGAAGCCTTGCGGTATCTCAAGCAGCACTACAAGCTGATCATCCTTTCCAACGTCGACAACAAGAGCTTTTCGTTCAGCAACAAGAAGCTCGGCGTCGACTTCGACGCGATATACACGGCAGAGGACATCGGCTCCTACAAACCTTCCGCCCGCAACTTCGACTATATGCTCGAAAAGCTGGCGACGATCGGGGTGGAGAAAAGCCAAGTCCTGCACACTGCCGAAAGCATGTTCCATGATCACGCTCCCGCCAATCGCGTCGGCCTGGCATCGTGCTGGATCTATCGCCGTCATGCCGACCAGGGCTTCGGCGCCACGATGCACCCCGGCGACATGCCAAATGTGGATTTCCGCTTCGACAGCATGGCCGACCTCGTCAACGCGCACAGGCAAGAATTGGGCGCCTGAGTCCGCAGCGCGCGGAGGAGGCGCTGACCGAGCCGATGAGACCCGAGATAGCTACACGACGCTATGCCGCCTGCTTTCGTGGCGTCCTCTCGCAACCGGATTCAATCCGCCAGCCTTGGAACCAAAAGACCTGCGAGACTGTTCAGCTATCGTTTGATACAACGCTGACGTGCCCTGCCGGTTGGGCAATCGGCGCTTTCGAGGAGTCTCACCATGTCCAGAATTCGTTCAGCCGCGATTGCGGTCATCGCCGCTGTCGGCGTGAGCTTTGCCAGCGCTGCTCACGCCGACAGCGGCACGATCCGCTTCTCCATCTATAAGGCGGCCTTCTTCATCGGCGGCGCCGGCGGCGAAGGGACGCTGACCTTCCGTGGTCGCAACTATCCCATCTCGATCGGGGGCATCTCGGGCGGCCTCGCCTTCGGGGCTTCCAAGACCTATTTCAAAGGCACAGTGCGCCACATTCGCCGCGCCCGCGACGTGGCGGGAGTGTACGGCGCAGCGGGCGGCGGCGGCGCGCTCGGCAGAGGCGCTCAGGTGATCGTCATGACCAACGACAAGGGCGCCGAGCTCCAGCTCACAGGCCGGCAGGTAGGCCTGCAGATCAATGCCGATCTCAGCGGCATGACCATTGGGCTGAAATAAGGGGGCGGTCAAAGCGGTCATTCCCTCCGCCAATTGGCGCTACCTGATCCAGCCGCACCGAGTGTCCGGTAGAATGGGAAGGGCCCGATGTCGGGCCCTTTCCCTTGCTTGCCTGGACTGTTTGCGTGGAGGCACGGCACGACGCGATCGCCAACAGTCGGAGGCTCTCTGGCTCAATCGCCGCCTGTAGACATCGCGCTCCCAATCACCCAATCTGAGCTGCGGGAACAGAAGCGCTTCAAAGAAAGCGCGGACCTTCGGGTGCGCATGAAAAATCGATGGACCTTGTATGATCCACGGCTGGCCTGGATGCTTATCGCGCCGGTGCTGCTGCTCTTGATCTTCTTCCTGGTGCTGCCGATCGCCGTGATGTCGGTCTACACCTTCTTCACCTTCGTCACCGCCGGCGTGGAAACCAGCGCGCTGACAACCGCGAACTGGCACGAATTCCTCACCGACAGCTACTATCACGGCTTTCTGTTGAAGACGCTGCGGGTCGGCGCCATCACCGCGCTGCTCTGCGGCGTGCTCGGCTATTTTCCGGCCTATTTCATCTGGGCGACGAGCTTCAGGCACAAGTGGCTGCTGCTTCTCCTGCTCATCGTGCCGTTCTGGATCAGCTTCACCATCCGCACCTTTTCCTGGATCAACATTCTCGGCGAACAGGGCGTCATCAACGTGGCGCTCATAAAGTTGGGCATTGTCAGCGAGCCGCTGCCGATGCTCTACACCGAGGGCGCGGTGATCATGGGGCTGCTGCATTTCCTGCTGCCCTACATGATCCTCAACGTCTATGTCAGCCTGGAAAGCATCGACCGCACGCTGATTGCGGCAGCCCGCTCGATGGGCTGCACCAGTGCGCAGGCGTTTCGCGAGGTGACGCTGCCGCTTTCGTTGCCCGGCCTCGCGGCCGGCCTGCTGCTCTGCTTCGTGCTTGCCGCCGGCAGCTATGTGACGCCGCAGCTTCTGGGCTCGGGCCGCGACGCGCTGTTCGGCAATCTGATCTACGACACCATCATGAGCGAGCTGAACTGGCCGATGGGCGCCACGCTTTCGATCGTGCTGTTCGTCGTGCTCGGTTTCTTCGCCGCCATCTACACCCGCTACATGGGCATGTCGCAGATCGTCAAAGGCCTTGGAGGATGAGGGGATTGGGCGGATGAAGCCTGCACGCCGGAAAGAGGAAGGCAGATGGGCCTGGCGGCTGACTGGCTTCGTCACGCTCTGCGTCTACATCTTCATGTTCGCGCCGATTGCGGCGACCGTCATCCTGTCGTTCAACGCCTCGATGTTCGGCGGCTTCCCGATGACCGGCTTTTCGCTGCAATGGTACGGCAAGCTGATGGCCAATGAGGCGGTGCTGGCCGCGTTCCGAACGTCGCTGTGGATCGCCCTGGTCACTGCGGCCGCCACCACGGCGATCGGCGTCGTCACCTCGTTCGCGCTGGTGCGTTTCGAGTTCCCCGGCAAGCAGACGCTGAGCACGCTGGTGATCCTGCCGGCGCTGGTGCCCGAAACCATTCTGGGCGTCGGCCTCCTGGTGCTGATCAAGGCGGTCGACCAGCCGCGAACGTTGCTCCTCCTGGTGCTCGGCCATATTCTGCTCGCCGTGCCCTATGTGGTGCTGATCACCCAGGCGCGCATGGTGGGCATCCGGCGCGTCTATGAGGAGGCCGCGCTTTCGCTCGGCGCCTCGCGCTTCTCGTCCTTCCGCGAGATCACGCTGCCGCTGCTCATCCCGGCGGTCGTTGCCGGCGCGCTGCTCGCCTTCACCATCTCGTTCGACAACACCTCGGCCAGCCTGTTCTGGCGGCCGGCCGGCGTCGAGACCATGCCTACCCAAATCCTTTCGATGCTGAAGATTTCGATCAGCCCGGAGATCAATGCACTGGGCACGGTCATGATCCTGGTGACCGTCGGCATCCCGCTGATCGGCGGCATTCTCATGCAAAGCCTGACAAAATTGAGAAGACGAGGCGAACCAAAGGAGGAAGCAAAATGAAACTATCCACCACCAAACGGCTGGAACGGCTGCATGACCGCTACGTGAACGGCGATTTGAGCCGCCGCACCTTTCTGAGCCTGACCGCCGCCGCCGCGGCCTCGGCGGGCCTCTCCATGCCGTGGATGAGCCGCGCGCTCGCCGCGGTCGAGCAGGTGCGCTTCGACGGCTGGGGCGGAACCGTGCAGGAGGCGATCGACAAATACGCCTTCCAGCCCTACACAGCCAAGACCAAGATCAAGGTGGTCCAGGGCACGTTCGGCGACGAGAACGAGATCATCACCAAGATCAAGACGGCGAAGCCAGGCGACTTCCAGATCGTGCATTCGTCCGGCGTCAACTACTACATCAAATACGTCAATGCCGGCATGAACTCGGAGATCAACGAGGCCAACATTCCCAACATGGCGAATGTGCTGCAGCCGATGATCGAGCCGTTCCGCAAGCTGACGCCAAAGCTCTCGGCGGTGCCCTACGACTACGGCACCACCGGCATCGCCTACAACACCAAGGTGATCTCGCCCGAGGAGGCGAAGGAAAAGGGTGCCGGCCTGCTGCTCGACAAGAAATACGCCGGCAAGGTCGGCGGCTATGCCGACATGACCACCCGCGTCTGGTACGCGGCTTTGGCCACCGGACAGGATCCCAACAACATCAAGGACATGGATACGATCTGGGCCAAGGTGCGCGAGACGCGCGACCTCGCCAAGAAATTCTGGAGCTCCGGCGCGGAACTGATGGACCTGTTGTCCAAGGGCGAGATCGTGGTGACCGACGCCTGGTCGGGCCGCGTCGCCGCCCTGCAGGATCAGGGCCATCCGATCGGCTATCTCGATCCGGCGGGCTCCTATGCCTGGATGGAGGACATGCTGATCCTGAAAGGCTCGCCGATGACCGAATGCGAAGAGCTGATCAACTTCATGCTCGATCCGGCGACCTCGATCGCGGTGGCCGAGGGCCAGAGCTACCCGCCGTCGCTCGACCCGACCAAGGTGAAGCTAACCGAGAAGATCGAGAAGCTGCCGGCTTTCGACAAGACCGGCTCGATGAAGGCGCTGACCTTCGCCGATCCAGTCTACTGGGCGACCAACGAGGACGCCTGGACCAAGCAGTGGGACAGGATCGCGAAAGGTGCCTGACAGAAGCGAAGCGTCACTCAGCCCCCGGCCGGTCTCGGCCGGGGCACCCGGCACAGCTCCCAACATGAGTGCGGAGCAGCCAGCGGTCGAGTTCCGCGACATCGACATCGCCTATGGCAAGTTCGTCGCGGTGCGCGACTTCTCGCTGTCGATCCGCAAGGGCAGTTTCGTCACCCTGCTTGGGCCGTCGGGCTGCGGCAAGACGACGATCCTGCGCTCCATCGCCGGGCTGGTCGACATTTCGGGCGGCCAGATCATGATCGATGGGCGGCGGGTCGACGACGTGCCGATCTACAAGCGCAACATCGGCCTGGTGTTCCAGAGCTACGCGCTGTTCCCGCACAAGAGCGTGTTCGACAATGTCGCCTTCGGCCTGAAGTATCGCAACGTGCCGAAGCCCGAGATCGCGCGCAGGGTCGGCCGGGCGCTCGACATGGTGCGGCTGCCGGGCAGCGAGAAGAAGCTGCCCTCACAATTGTCGGGCGGGCAGCAGCAGCGCATCGCGCTGGCGCGGGCCATCGTCTTCGAACCGCAGGTGCTGCTGCTCGACGAGCCGCTGTCGGCGCTCGACGCCAACATGCGCGAGGAGATGCGCGTCGAGATCAAGAAGATCCAGAAGGCAACCGGCATCACCGCCATCTTCGTCACCCACGACCAGGAAGAAGCGCTCTCCATGTCGGACCGCATCGTGGTGATGAACGCCGGCTCGGTCGAGCAGATCGGCACGCCGGAAGAGGTCTATGAGCGGCCCGCCACCGCCTTCGTCGCCGATTTCCTCGGCAAGGCCAACATGCTTGCCGGCACTGTCAGCAGATCCGACGGGCAGATAGCGGTGACGCTTGCCGCCGGCCGGACCGTCCACGTAACGTCGCCTCGGCCGCTGGCGCCGGGCAGCAAGGTCACCGTGGTGGTCCGGCCGCAGAAACTGTCGGTCGGTCCTGCAGCCGGCGCCAACCGGCTCTCCGGCCGCGTCGTCTCGACCTCCTATCTCGGCGGCAGCGCCATTTACGAGATCGACTTCGGCGGCAAGACGAGCATCCGGGCCAACGCGCCGATCAACGGCCGCATCGTCCGGGAGGGCGAGATCATCGAGGTCGGGTTCGATCCGAGCGGCTGTGTTTTGCTGGACGAGAACGGGCAGCGGATTTCGTAAGGCACCAAGGCCCTCGTCCGCATCGGGCTTCAGGAATTCACTGCTTCGCCGCTTGAGCAGCCAAGCGGCCTGGATGCCTGAGGTTGGTCGGCGTGATGCCGGTGTGCTGGCGGAATACCCGGCTGAAGTGCCCGGCATTTTCGAAGCCGCACCTGTAGGCGATGTCGCCTATCTGCAGGTCGCTGCCTTCCAGCAGCGACTTGGCGTAGTGAACCCGGAGCGCCAGGTACGCGGCCATCGGGCTTGTGCCCAGCTCGGTCGCGAAAAGACGCTCGAGCTGGCGCCGGGAGCAATTCAACCGGCTTGCGATCTCGGTGACCGATATCTTTTCCTGCAGGCTGCTTTCCATCAGCAGCAAGGCCCGTTTCACCGCACGGCTCGACGCTTCGGGAAACAGGTCGCCGACGGGCTGCACGTCCCGGATGTTGCGGATGCGATCGAGCACAAGGATCTTGGCGGCCTTTTCCGCCGCCTTCTGACCGATGAATTGCGACACGAAATAACCGGCGAGGTCTGCCGCGCCGGTGCCGCCGGCACATGTCGAGCGGCCGCGGTCGACCGAATAGAGGCTGTCGGCATGCGCATTCACATCGGGGAATTCGGCGCGAAAATCCTTGATGTGGAACCAGCTGACGGCGGCGCTGTAGCCGTCCAGCAAGCCGTAGCGGGCCAGCACGAAGCTTCCCGTGCACAGCGCGGTTATCGGCACGCCCTTGTCGGCGGCCCGCAGAAGGAACGCCTCCTTTTCAGCGCTGAGATTGCGGTTGGTGTCGAGCAGGCCTCCGACCACGACGACGTTGTCGAAGTCCTCCGGATTGCCGATCGCCTTGGTCGGCAGCAATTCGACGCCACAGCTCGCCCGGATCGGCAGGCCGCGCTCGCCGAC
>NZ_RZST01000155.1:0-12836 GCF_003997575.1 Mesorhizobium sp. M1A.F.Ca.IN.022.07.1.1 | reverse complement strand
ACCCCGGTCGGGCTTCTGATCTATCCTCAAATGGCGAGCTTCGAGAGCCATTCGGCGAAAGGACTTTCCGGTTTCAGGATGACCGGAACGGGCGGAAAACTGCATCGCATGAGTCAGTGGTTGAGAGACAGTTTTTAATTTGACGGGGACAGCCCCAAAGGCGGCCGCAGCGGCGAGGCGGCGGGAAAGGCAAAGGACGGAGACTATGACCATCAATCTCAAGAAGCCGGACATCACCGAGCTTAAGCCACGCATCACCGTGTTCGGTGTCGGCGGCGGCGGCGGCAACGCGGTCAACAACATGATCACAGCCGGCTTGCGCGGCGTCGAGTTCGTGGTGGCCAACACCGACGCGCAGGCGCTGACGATGTCGAAGGCTGAGCGGCTGATCCAGCTCGGCGCGCATGTCACGGAAGGCCTCGGCGCCGGCTCGCAGCCGGAAGTCGGCCGCGCGGCGGCGGAAGAGTGCATCGACGAGATCATCGATCATCTGTCCAACACGCATATGTGCTTCGTCACCGCCGGCATGGGCGGCGGCACCGGCACGGGCGCTGCACCCGTCGTTGCCCGCGCGGCGCGCGAAAAGGGCATCCTCACCGTCGGCGTCGTCACCAAGCCGTTCCATTTCGAGGGCCAGCGCCGCATGAAGACGGCCGACATGGGCATCGAGGAACTGCAGAAATGCGTCGATACGCTCATCGTCATCCCCAACCAAAACCTGTTCCGGCTGGCCAACGACAAGACCACCTTCGCCGATGCCTTCGCCATGGCCGACCAGGTGCTCTACTCCGGCGTAGCCTGCATCACCGACCTGATGGTCAAGGAAGGCCTGATCAATCTCGACTTCGCTGACGTCCGCTCGGTGATGCGAGAGATGGGCAAGGCGATGATGGGCACCGGCGAGGCTTCGGGCGAGGGCCGCGCCATGGCCGCCGCCGAGGCGGCGATCGCCAATCCGCTGCTCGACGAGACCTCGATGAAGGGCGCCAAGGGCCTGCTGATCTCGATCACCGGCGGCCGCGACCTCACCCTGTTCGAGGTCGACGAAGCCGCGACCCGGATCCGCGAGGAGGTCGACCAGGACGCCAACATTATCCTCGGCGCCACCTTCGACGAGGAACTGGAAGGCGTGATCCGCGTCTCGGTGGTCGCTACCGGCATCGACAAGTCGGCGGCCGAAATCGCCGCGGCGCCAATCTCCATCCGCGCGCCGCAGAAGCCGGTCGCCCGTCCCGCCGCACCTGTTCAGGAAAGCCGTCCCGCACCGGTTCAGCAGCAGGCCTACGAGCCGCGCGCCGTCGATCCGGTTGCCGAGGCGATCCAGCTTGCAGAGGCGAACGCCGCCGCGATGGCACAGCCGCGCCCCGCGCCGCTCGACGACTTCCGCCCGCAGAGCAAGATCTTCCAGGCTCCGCCGGCCCAGCCTCAGCCGCAGCCGATCGCCCAGCAGCCGGTCATGCAGCCCGCGCCGCAGCGCGAGATGCCGCAGCCTGTGGCTGCAGCGCCGCAGCGCATGCCGCGCGTCGAGGACTTTCCACCGGTCGTGAGGGCCGAGGTGGAGGCCAAGAGCCGCCCTGCGGATCATGAGAACAGCGGACCGATGGGGCTGATCAAGCGGCTGACCAACGGCCTGACCCGCCGCGAGGAAGAGCCGGCCCGGCTGCAGCCGGCGCAGCCGCGCGAGCCGAAACTGCGCCAGGCGGCACCGGAAATGCGCCGCCTCGCCAGCCAGGACCCGCAGCTCTATGCGCCGCGCCGCGGCCAGCTCGACGACCAGGGGCGCCTCACGCCTCAAAGCCGCACGGTGCAGGAAGACGACCAGCTGGAGATCCCGGCGTTCCTGCGTCGCCAGGCGAACTAATCGTTAAAGCGCGCCGCCTGTGCGGCGCGCTTTAAGCAATGTTTGATAATGTCGTTCTCCCAAAACCGCTGTGCACTTTCGGGCAGAACATATACTAACGATATATAACAGCTGTTAACAGGCGGGCGAGAGAATCGTCTGCCTGTTGCCTTTAAAAGTTATAGAGAAACAACGGATTACGAGTGTTTCTTCGTTCAGGGCAGCGGTTACACGGGGTAAGAAACCGTGATTTGGAGTCTCCCGGACGGGCCACTATCTTCGCGTCGGACTAAAGTCGGTTTGCCGGGATTCGGGGAGTTGGCCCTGCCTGCCGATGTTATCAGAGCCGCTGCCTTGCTCATTCGCCGCTTTTGCGCGCAGGCCAGATGATCCGTCGGGCCGATAATGCCTAAGGCTGACAAGCGGACACAGGCGGTTTGGGCTTATGGGGTTTGTCTTGCACGACTATCAGACGACAGTTAAGGCGCGCGTGACGCTGACCGGCACCGGCGTCCACAGCGGCAAGCCCGTCACCGTTCATTTCCTGCCCGCCGACGCCGATACCGGCATCGTGTTCCACCTCGCGAATGGCGGCGAGTTCCGCGAGTTCCGCGCGCTGGTCTCCGAGGTCGGCGCCACCGACCTGTGCACCATGCTCGGCGATCCGGTCGGCCAGCATATCGGAACCGTCGAACATCTCATGGCGACGGTGTTCGGACTTGGCATCGACAATCTCATCATCGAGATCGACGGTCCGGAAGTCCCCATTCTCGACGGCAGCGCGGTGGCCTTTGTCGAAGCCTTCGACCAGGCGGGGATCGACACGCTTTCGGTCAAGCGCCGCTATATCCGCGTGGTCAAGCCGATCCGCGTCGAAGCCGGTGCATCCTGGGCCGAGTTCCGCCCCTATGACGGCACGCGATTCGAGGTCGAGATCGACTTCGAGAGCCCGGCAATCGGCCGCCAGCTCTTCGCCTCCGATATCAACCCCGACATCTTCCGCCGCGACATCGCGCGGGCCCGCACCTTCGGCTTCATGAAGGATGTCGAGCGGCTGTGGGCCGCCGGCTACGCGCTCGGGTCGTCGCTGGAGAACTCGCTGGTCATCGGCGACGACAACCGCGTCATCAATGTCGGCGGACTGCGCTATCCGAACGAATTCGCCCGCCACAAGACGCTCGACGCCATGGGCGACCTGGCGCTTGCCGGCGCGCGCTTCATCGGCTGCTTCCGCTCCTATCGTGGCGGCCATCGGATGAACGCGGCGGCGCTGCGCCGCCTGCTTTCGGACCGTACGGCCTTCGAGATCGTCGAGACGCGGCGCCGCGAGCGCGGCCGGGTCGCCGAAATGATCGCCGTCAGCGGACCGGTCTACGCGCCCTGGGTCATCTGATTTTTAACGATTTTCTGGCTTTGTAGCGAAGCCTGTGTTGCGCAAATGCATCACAAACCCGTGAAATCGAGCGGCTTTGGGGACGGTCCCAAACCGCCACAAAAATGTGCGATTGGCCGGACATAGCGTTGCCGGGCAAGGGGATAATGGTTTATGGCTGCGGCCGGGACCGAAACGACGCCGAAAGGGCGGAATCCAAACATGTTTTTTTCGCGAGTTGGTCAATCGAAGGCGCCGTATCGGGCTGTTTTCCTGGCGTTTTCGTTGGTCGCCCCGTCGCTCATGCTGTCGGCCTGCATGTCCTCCGAAAAGGACGTCAATCTGGCGACCTATGTCGACCACACCGAACCCGCAGACGTTCTCTACAACCAGGGCCTCGCCAATCTGAATGCCGGCCGCCTCGATGAGGCGAGCAAGAAGTTCGACGCCGTCGACCGCCAGCATCCCTACTCGGAATTCGCCCGCAAATCGATGGTGATGGGCGCCTTCGCCGATTATCGCGCCGGCAACTATGACGAGGCGATCGGTTCCGCCAAACGTTACCTGACGCTCTATCCGTCAACCGACGATGCCGCCTATGCGCAGTACATCATCGGCTTGAGCTACTACCGGCAGATCAAGGACGTCACCCAGGACCAGAAGGAAGCGCGCCAGACGGTGCAGACCATGCAGGACCTGGTGACCCGCTGGCCGAATTCCGAGTATGTCGACGACGCCAAGGACAAGATCCGCTTTGCCACCGACCAGCTCGCCGGCAAGGAGATGCAGATCGGCCGCTACTATCTGGAACGCCGCGAATATATCGCCGCCGTCAAGCGCTTCCGCA
The DNA here is from genome assembly GCF_003997575.1 of Mesorhizobium sp. M1A.F.Ca.IN.022.07.1.1. Lineage (NCBI taxonomy): Bacteria > Pseudomonadati > Pseudomonadota > Alphaproteobacteria > Hyphomicrobiales > Phyllobacteriaceae > Mesorhizobium > Mesorhizobium sp. M1A.F.Ca.IN.022.07.1.1. The sequence goes on along the minus strand of NZ_RZST01000155.1, from coordinate 8,777 downwards.
CCGTGGTCGAGAACTACTCCAACACGCGCCATGTCGAGGAGGCGCTCGCGCGACTGACCGAAGCCTACTACGCGATGGGCCTGACTTCGGAAGCGCAGACAGCCGCAGCGGTGCTCGGCCACAACTACCCGGACAGCCAGTGGTACAAGGATTCCTACAAGCTCCTGCAGAGCAACGGGCTTGAACCGCGCGAGAATGCCGGGTCGTGGATCTCCAAGGCCGGGAAGCTGATCACCGGCGCCTGACACTTCTGATGCTGTCCAGACTGTCGATCCGCGATATCGTCCTGATCGAGAAGCTGGACATCGACTTCTTGCCTGGGCTTTCGGTGCTGACTGGCGAGACCGGCGCCGGCAAATCCATCCTGCTCGATGCGCTGTCGCTGGCGCTTGGCGCGCGCGGCGACGCTTCGCTCGTCCGCCATGGCGCGGCGCAGGGCCAGGTCATCGCCGTGTTCGACGTGCCGCGCAACCACCCGGCGCGCGCGCTGCTTGCCGACAACGACATCGAGGTTGATGGCGACATCATCCTGCGCCGCGTGCAGACCGCCGACGGCCGCACCCGCGTTTTCGTCAATGATCAGCCGTCCAGCGTGACCCTGATGCGCGACGTCGGCCGCGCGCTGGTCGAGATACACGGCCAGCATGACGAGCGGGCGCTCGTCGATCCCGGCGCCCACCGCGAATTGCTGGATAGTTTCGGCGGCCATCTCGGCGCCGTGCGCGGGACGGGCGAAGCCTGGCGCTATTGGCGGAACTGCGAACAGGAGCTTTCGCGGCACCGCGCCAAGGTCGAGGCGGCGGCGCGCGAGGCCGATTATCTCAGGGCCTCGGTCGCCGAGTTGGCGAAGCTCGATCCGCAGCCGGGCGAAGAGACCGAGCTTGCCGAATTACGCGCCCAGATGATGCGCGCCGAAAAGATCGCGTCCGAGATTCACGATGCGCAGGATGTGCTGTCGGGGCCGTCTTCGCCCCTGCCGCAGCTCGCCAGCCTGCTCAGGCGGCTGCAGCGCAAATCGGGTGAGGTGCCGGGCCTGCTCGACGATGTGGTCAAGTCGCTGGACGAGGCAATGATCTCGCTCGACGCGGCGCAGTCCGGCGTCCAGACAGCACTACGCGCCACCGAATACGATCCGCAGCGCCTGGAAAAGGCCGAAGAGCGGCTGTTCTCGCTGCGCGCGGCCTCACGCAAGCACAATGTCGCGGTCGACGATCTGGCGCAGCTACGCGACACGATGGCGGCCGACCTTGCCGATCTCGATGCGGGCGAGGAACGCCTGCACGGGCTGCAGAAACAAGCAGCCGCCGCGCGCGAAGCTTACGACATAGCCGCGGCGCAGCTCTCTTCGCTGCGTCATGCGGCGGCGGCGGGCCTCACCAAGGCGGTGATGGCCGAACTGCCGGCCCTCAAGCTCGAACGGGCGGAGTTCATCGTCGAGATGGTGAGCGATGCCGATGGCCGCATGGAAGAAGGCATCGACCAGGTCGAGTTCTGGGTGCGCACCAATCCGGGCACACGGCCCGGGCCGATGATGAAGGTTGCGTCCGGCGGCGAGCTGTCGCGCTTCCTTCTGGCCCTGAAGGTGGCGCTTGCCGACCGCGGCTCGGCGCCGACCCTGGTCTTCGACGAGATCGACACCGGCGTCGGCGGCGCCGTGGCCCATGCCATCGGCCAGCGGCTGGCGAGGCTGTCGAAGCGGGTGCAGGTGCTTTCGGTCACGCATGCGCCGCAAGTGGCGGCGCGCGCTGCGACGCATTTTCTAATCTCGAAGTCCGGCGGCAAGGACCGTGTCGCCACCGGCATTGCCGAAATGGATCGCGCGGCGCGCCAGGAAGAGATCGCGCGCATGCTGGCCGGCGCCACCATCACCGATGAAGCGCGCGCCGCCGCTGAGCGGTTGCTGCGCGAGAACACGGCGGCAGCCTAGGCTTCTTGATTCCCCGGCTGGAATGCCGAGTCAGCAGGTGGCTGCATCCTGCTGTTCGGCAATGATTTTTGCGCAAGCCGACTCCTCCATACCGAATCCTGATTTATAGTGGCCCGCCACAATTCGAGGACCGCGCTTCATGTCTGAAAAACCAGTCGATTCGCTGAGCGAAAGCGAGGCCGCGGAGGAGCTGAAGCGGCTGGCGGCGGAGATCGCCGAGCACGACCGGCGCTACCATATGGAGGATGCGCCCACGATTTCGGACGCCGAATACGACGCACTGGCGCGGCGCAACCTTGCCATCGAGGGGCGCTTTCCCGATCTCGTTCGCGAGGATTCGCCGTCGCGTCGGGTCGGCGCGCCGCCGGCGGAAGGCTTCACCAAGGTGCGGCATGCCGTGCCGATGCTGAGCCTCGCCAAGGCCTATACCGACCAGGACGTGGCCGATTTCATCGAGCGTGGCCGGCGCTTCTTCGACCGCGACAAGGACCTCGATATCGCCTTCACGGCGGAGCCGAAGATCGACGGGCTGTCGGCATCGCTGCGCTACGAAAACGGCATCTTCGTGCAAGGCGCGACACGCGGCGACGGCGCGGTCGGCGAGGACATCACTGCCAATCTCAAGACCATCGCCGACATCCCGAAGAAGTTGCAGGGCTCGGGCTGGCCGGAGGTGATCGAAATCCGCGGCGAGGTCTACATGACCTACGCGGAGTTCGAGGCTTTGAAGCAGCGCTCGGCAGCTATCGGCGGCCAGGACTATGTCAATCCACGCAACACGGCGGCCGGGTCGCTGCGCCAGAAGGATCCAGCCGTCACCGCCAGCCGCAATCTGAAATTCTTCGCCTATGCCTGGGGCTACACGACGGCGGATCCCGCTCCGACCCAGTACGATTCCGTGCAGAAGTTCAAGGAATGGGGGTTCCAGGTCAGTCCGCTGATGGTGCGGGCAAGGTCGATCGACGACCTCATCGGGCACTACCGCCGGATCGAGGAACAGCGTTCTTCGCTGGGTTACGACATCGACGGCGTCGTCTACAAGGTCGACCAGCTCGAGCTGCAGCGCCGCTGGGGCTTTGTCACCGGCGAGCCGCGCTGGGCAGTTGCCCACAAATTCCCGGCCGAACAGGCGATGACGACGGTCGAGAAGATCGACATCCAGGTCGGCCGCACCGGCACGCTGGCGCCGGTGGCGCGGCTGGCGCCGGTGACGGTCGGCGGCGTGGTGGTGGAAAACGTCACGCTGCACAATGAGGATTATATCAAGGGTTTTGACAGCAACGGGCAGCCGATCCGCGACGGCATTGACGTTCGCATCGGCGACACGGTGGTGATCCAGCGGGCAGGGGACGTCATCCCGCAGATCGTCAGGGTCCTCATCGACAAGCGGCCGGCCGATGCAGTGCCGTATGAGTTCCCGCACACCTGCCCGGTCTGCGGCTCGCCGGCGACGCGCGAGACCAGCGAGAAGACCGGCAAGGAGGATTCGCGGCGCCGCTGCACCGGCGAGCTGATCTGCGCAGCGCAGGCGGTAGAGGGGCTGCGCCACTTCGTGTCGCGCGGCGCGCTCGACATCGAGGGTCTCGGCGCCGAGAACATCGACCTGTTCTTCAATGCCGGGTTGGTCAAGACCGCCGCCGACATCTTCACGCTGAAGGACCGCCGGCCGGCCGTCACCAAGGCGCTGGCGGAGCGGCGTGAGGAGCAGGCGAGACTGCGCGAGGCCGCATCGGGCAAGACGCGCAAGAATGTGCGCAGCGTCGAAGATCGCAACTACGAAGGCCTCGACAAGCTGTTCGCAGCCATCGACGCGCGCCGCGAGCCGGAGCTCGACCGCTTCATCTTCGCGCTCGGCATCCGCCATATCGGCGAGACGACGGCGGCGGTGCTTGCCCGCCAGTTCACGACCATCGAGGAACTGATCCGCGTCGGCAAGGAGACGGCGAAGGCGGAGGATCCGCATGACGTGTTCCCGTCGATCAACGGCATCGGCGACACCGTCATCAACGCCTTGCGCGACTTCTTCGGCAATGAGCGCAATGACGACGTGCTCGATGCGCTGCTGGCGCAAGTCCATCCCAAGCCCTATGTGGTCGAGATCTCGGCCGGCAGCGAGGTATCCGGGAAGACGGTGGTGTTCACCGGCACGCTGGAAAAGATGACGCGCTCCGAGGCCAAGGCGATGGCGGAGCGCCTGGGGGCGAAGGTCGCCGGCTCGGTTTCGGCCAAGACCGATCTGGTGGTGGCGGGTCCGGGCGCCGGCTCCAAGCTCAAGGTTGCGAGCGATCTCGGCATCGAGGTGATCGACGAGGACACCTGGCTGCAGCGCATCGGCAGGGGCGGCTGATGGCCGGAGCGTTCAAGGGTTTTGGCGAGAAGGCCATTCCGTTCCTCAAGGCGCTCGACTTCCACCAGAGCCGCGAATGGTTCCAGAAAAACCGCGGTCTCTACGAGAGTGAGCTGCACGAGCCGTTCTGCGATCTCATCGAGGCACTCAGCGAGCGTTTCGCCGCGGCGAGGCTTGGCCTGCGCGGCGACCGCAAGAAGTCGCTGTTCCGCATCAATCGCGACGTTCGCTTCTCCAAGGACAAGCGCCCCTATAATCGGCACCTGTCGGCAATCCTGTCGCCAGACGGCACCAAGATGGAGCAGGGCGTGTTCTATGTGCATATCGGCCTCGAGCGCTGCTTTGCCGGCGTCGCCTGGTGGCAGCCCGGACCGGAGTTGCTGCAGGCGATGCGCAAGGCGATCGTGACGAAGCCGGCCGCCTTCCGCACCATGGTTTCAGCGCTGAAAAAGACTGGGCTGGAGCTGGATGGGGAAGATTGCCTGAAGCGCGCGCCGCGTGGTTTCGAGGACGTCAGCGAAGCCGATCTCGCGCAAGCAGTCCGCAACCGCCATTTCGCGGTGCGGCATAATATTGATCCCGAAACCATCTACATGGCGGCGCTAGTTGACGATCTCGTCGGCTTCACCTTGCGCGCCAAGCCGCTGCTCGATTGGGGCAGGGCGATCCAGGGTAAGGCTGCCTGAGCCGCTCAAAGCCCGGCAATCAGTTCCGCTGATCGTCGGCTCAAGCGAATTGGTGTGACAAGCGGGAAGCCGCTCCCTAAATCAAGCCGCTCAAGGGAGCAGTTGGATGTCGGCGGAAGCAATCTTGGAAAGCCGTGCGAGGAGCGATTTCTGGGACGGCGTGCGGCTGTCGATGCCGGTCGTCGTCGCCTCCGCGCCGTTCGCGATCCTGTTTGGCGCGATTGCCGTGGACAACGGGTTTTCGGTCCTGGAAGCATTCCTCATGAGCGCGCTGATCTTCGGCGGCGCCAGCCAGATGGTCGGCATCGAATTGTTCGGCCAGCATGTCGCGCCCTGGCTGATCGTGCTCTCGATCTTCGCGGTGAATTTCCGTCACGTGCTCTATTCCGCCGGCATCGGCCGGCGCATGGCGCATTGGCCGCTGCTGCAGCAAGCGCTGGGCTATTTCATCCTGACCGATCCGCAATATGCCGTGGCCGAGGCGCGCGCGGCGTCCGGCCAATCGGTCGGGTTCGTCTGGTATCTCGGGCTCGGCCTGCCGGTCTATGTGTTCTGGGTGGCCGAAAGCGCGCTCGGCGCGGTCTTCGGCAAGATGATCCCGGATACCCATGCTCTGGGCATCGATTTCCTGCTGCCGATCTATTTCCTCGGCCTGGTTCTCGGCTTCCGCAAGCGGCCGCTGTGGCTGCCGGTGGTCGTCGCCAGCGCGGCCGCCTCGATCGTCGCCTACAAGACGGTCGGCTCGCCCTGGCATGTCTCGATCGGCGCCATTGCCGGCGTCCTTCTGGCGGTCATTCTGCCGCCGCATCATAGCGGCGTGGGGCAGCGCACATGAGCACGACCTTCTGGATCATCTTCGCCGGCGCCGTCGCCACCTATCTCACGCGCGTCGGCGGCCATCTCGTCATCTCGCGCTTCGAGACCGTCCACCCGCGTGTCGAGGCCGGCCTCAACGCCGTGCCGGCCGCTGTGCTGACGACACTTGTGGCACCTGCCGCGCTCGGCGCCGGACCGGCCGAATGGGCAGCGCTGATCGTCACCGCGCTGGTGTCGCTGCGCGGCGGCCTGATGGCGATGTTTTTGGCCGGTGCCGCGGTGCTGATTCTGGCCAGGCAGTTCGTCGGCTAGAAGTCAGATCTTGGCGTCGTGCGGCAGCGGCGCCGTGGCTTTCTCCAGCCAGGCCAGCGTCTCGCCGTCCACCATCGGACCGATCTCGGCCAGAACCCGCGCGTGATACTGGTCGAGCCAGTGCAGTTCGTCGCGGGTCAGCAGGTCGCTGCGGATGAGGCGCTTGTCGATCGGCGCCAGCGTCAGCGTCTCGAAGCCGTGCATGGCGATGTCGCCGCCCTCGATCTGCTCGGCAGGCGTGACCAGGATCAGGTTCTCGATGCGAATGCCGTAGGAGCCTTCCTTGTAATAGCCCGGCTCATTGGACAGCATCATGCCGGCAAGCAGTTTTTCGGTGCCGGTGCGGGCGATGCGCTGCGGGCCCTCATGCACGGCGAGGTAAGAGCCGACGCCATGGCCGGTGCCGTGGGCGAAGTCGCAGCCGTGCTTCCACAGCGCCACGCGGGCGACGGCATCGATTTCCGAACCGCGCGTGCCGGCCGGAAAGCGCAGCATTGAGATGCCGATCATGCCCTTGAGCACCAGTGTGAAGCGCTCGCGCATCTCCTCGGTCGGCTGGCCGATCGGCACGGTGCGGGTGATGTCGGTGGTGCCGTCCTGGTATTGTCCGCCGGAATCGAGCAGGAACAGCTCGCCGCTTTGCAGCTTGCGGCTGGTGGCGCGGGAGACCCGGTAATGCATGATGGCGCCGTTCGGGCCGGCGCCGGAAATCGTGTCGAAGGAGACGTCGCGCAGCGGCATCTGTGTTTCCTCGCCGGTCTGCCGCCGCACCTCCTCGAGCTTGGTCACGACGTCGATCTCGTCGAGCGTATCCGGCTGCTGCCGGTCGAGCCAGCAGAGCAGCTTGGCGACTGCGGCGCCGTCGCGGCGGTGCGCTGCGCGGCTGCCGGCGGCCTCGGTCTGGTTCTTGGTGGCGCGAGGAATGCGGGCGGGGTCCGGCGCAGAGACAACGATGCCGCCATTGCCCTCGACCAGCATCTTGAGCTTTTCCGCCGCCAGAACGGGATCGAGCGCGATTTTTGCGCCGCCCTTGGCGAGGTTGGCGACCGCCGCTTCGAATTCGCCTGGATCGTGCGGATCGGCGAGCTGGGTGAGATAGGCCGCGACCTGGCGCGAAAATTTGCGCTGGTCCATAAAGAGTTGATGCTTGCCGTCGGCGGCAAGAATGACGAAGCCGAGCGCCAGCGGCGTATGCGCCACGTCGCCGCCGCGGATGTTGAAGGCCCAGGCGATGGAAGAAGGGTCGGTGAGCACGGCGTGCGTCGCGCCCTCCTTTTCGATCGCGCCCGCCAGCCGCGCCAGCTTGTCCTTGGCGAGCTCGCCGGCGAAGGCGACCGGATGGAGTTCCACGGGTGCGCGCGGCGGCTCGGGCTGATCTTCCCAGATGATATCGATCGGATTCTTCTCGAGCGGCACCAGTGTCGCGCCGGACTGCTCGGCCGAGGCTTTCAATGCCTTGATCTCGCCGATCGTGTGCAGCCACGGGTCGAAGCCGAGCCTGGCCCCTTTGCCGAGATTGTCCTTGATCCAGGAGGCCGGCGGATTGTCGACCAGGCTCTCGACGGTGAAGATCGAAAGATCGACCTCATTGCGCACCTGCAGCGTGTAGCGGCCGTCAACGAAGATGAAGGCGCGGTCGCGCAGGATGATGGCGACGCCGGCTGAGCCGGAAAAGCCGGTCAGCCATTTCAGCCGGGCCGACCGGTCGGCGACATATTCGCCCTGATGCTCGTCGGCGCGCGGCACCATGAAGCCGTCCAGCTTGTTCTCGGCCAGCCATTGGCGCAGCGTCGCCACGCGCGGCTTGCCGACAGCCGGATCGCCGGCGGAATCAAAGGTCTGGAACATTTTTCCGCATCTCCTCGAATGGCTCGCGCGACCGTAGCGCAAGGTCTTCGAAACCGGAATCGATTTCGACAGGGCCAGTCTTGAACGATCCGGTTTTCAGCGCTTGAGGTGGATGGTCACCCAGCCCTCGCGGTGCAAGGTGCGGACGTGGCGGAAGCTTTGGCCGACATAGGCCGAGATCACCGCATCGCGCTGACGGTCGAGAATGCCGGAGAGCACCAGCGAGCCGCCGAGCCTGATGTGCCTGGCCATCTCGGGCGCCAACCGCATCAGCGGGCGCGCCAGGATATTGGCGACGATGAGGTCGAAGGGCGCGCGCCTAGAGAAGATCGGATGGTGGAAGCCGGGCGCCGTCACCGTCTCGACAAGCGCCTTCACTCGGTTCAGTCGCGCATTGGTCGCAGCGACGCGAACGGCCACCGGATCGATGTCGGTCGCCAGCACCGGGATGTGCGCGAGCTTGGCCAGCGCTATCGCCAGCACGGCACTGCCGGTGCCGAGGTCGAGCGCGTTGCCGGGGCGTTCGCGCAGCACCACCTGTTCCAGCAGTTCGAGGCAGCCGGCCGTGGTGCCGTGATGGCCGGTGCCGAAGGCAAGACCCGCCTCGATCTCAATGGCGAGGTCACCGCTGCGGCGCTTGTCGCGATCATGCGCGCCGTGGACAAAGAAACGCCCGGCGCGGACCGGCTTCAGTCCTTCGAGCGAGCGTGCAACCCAGTCGATGTCGGGGAGCGCTTCGCGCTCGACCTGCTTCGGCAGGGCCAGGTCCGCGAGTATGCCGTTGATCCGGACTGCGACGGCATCGACATCGCCATCGGCATAGAGCGACACTTCGTGGATG
>NZ_RZST01000154.1:0-12961 GCF_003997575.1 Mesorhizobium sp. M1A.F.Ca.IN.022.07.1.1 | reverse complement strand
ATCCCCGCCCGTGCGATCTCCATGTCTGTCACAATCAACGACGTTGCCCGGCATGCCGGAGTGTCACGTTCTACCGTGTCATTGGTGCTGCATCAGAATCCGCGCATATCGGCGGAGACGGCTCAGCACGAGGAGGCCTCGATGCGCGCGCTCGGCTACACCTTCAATCGCGCGGCGGCCAATCTGCGCAAACGCGCTTTCCGAAGCGGTCGGTGTCGTGATCAACGACATTCGCAATCCATTTTTCCGCCGAGATGATCGCCGGCATTCAAGACGTGTTCGACGAGCGCGGGCTTCTCATCTATCTGAGACCTCGAACAAATTGGACCGGCAGGATCGCCTGCTTACATCGCTCATCGAGCATGATGTCGCCGGTATTATTCTCGCGCCATAACGGAGACGCCGCTCGATTTCGTACGGTGGTTGAAGGACAGCCGGCTGAAGATCTGCCTCGCGGCACGGCCCATGGCGGGATCGGGATTCGACTTTGTCGGAGCGAACATTTTCGAGGCGGCCCGCCTCGCGACCGAACACTTGATAAAACTCGGACATCGGCGCATCGCATTTCTCGGCGGCGAGCCGGCGAGTTCCATCCGCAACGACCGACTCGCCGGCTATTTTGCGGCGCTCAACATGCACGGGATCGAGTTCGAACCCCAATTATGCACGGCTGGCCTGCCCAGCAGGGCAAACCATCGCCGACATGAACCAAGTCCTGAATCTCGCCCTCCGGCCCACGGCAGCGGTTACCTACAACGACTACGTTGCGGTATCCTTCATGCCGGCTCTACGCATCCGCGGCATCGAACCCGGAAAGGATTTTTCCTTGGTCTGCTTCGACGGGACACCGGAATCGGAGACGTCCTTTCCGAGCCTCACGACGGTCTCGCTTTTTCCCTACATGATCGGAAAGGAAGCTGCGCTTCACCTGCTGAGGCGGATGGAGGATCCCGGACGCGAGATCCAGGTCACGAACCTTAACCTTCGCTGATCGTCCGGGCGTCGAGCGCGCGCGCTTTGGACTAGCCTCTTCAGAGGACGGCCTCGCCGTTCCGCGCGAGGAAGGTCAGTATCAATTTTGCGACCGCCTTGTACATGTCTGTGCCTGTGGCGGTCAGACATCCGCGGGCGCGGGCGTCCTCGATGAAGGCGGTGACCTCGGGACGCGTGACCACGTCACCGACGAAGCAATCCGGCTTGATCCCTTCGAGTGACATTGGGGATTTCGTCGAATTCATGCCGATGGGTGAAGCGTTGACGATGACGGAGAAATCCGCGAGCCCGCCGCCGTCATGCGCAACTGCGTCATGCCCCGCACCGCGCAAGCGTCCGATCAGGTCGTCTCGCCGATTGGCGTCGACCTCGGCTATGGCAAGTTTAGCGACGCCTGCCTGCGCCATCGCATGGGCGACCGCGGAACCAGCGCCACCAGCGCCCAATAGCAGCGCCTTGCTTCGAGGGAACAGAGCCTCTTTTTGCCTGGCGGCCGCCACGAAGCCCTCACCGTCGCACATATCACCGTGAAGGCTGCCGTCAGCGCCACGTCGAATGACGTTGACTGCCCCGATGAAACGCGCGCGCTCGGTGAGTGTCGCGCAGGCGGCAACCGCTGTCATCTTGTGCGGCACGGTCACCACGATGCCGTCTAGATTCTGGATGGCCGCGAGCGCCGCGAGCGTGACATCCAGATGCGCCGCTTCGACGTCCATCGGAATGCAAAGGGTGTTACGTCCTTGCTCGAAGAAACCGGCGGTCAACGCCGCAGGAGATTTGACCTGGACGACCGGGTGACCGATCACCGGCACGATCCTCGTCTCGCCGCTCAATCGGTCGAGTATACTATCGAATGCAGTTTTGCTCACGGACGCAAATATCCCAGTATGATGTTGACGATGTACTCGCCCCACGCTTCGATCTCATCCGGCTCGCCGAGGTTCCTCCCGAAGTTGACGCTTAGCGTCCATCGGTTGGCCAGATTAAGAGCGAAGCGATCGAGACGTAAAGCTTGAACGGATCGACGCCGTGGCGAAATCTACCTTCCGCAACGTCCTGCTCCAGCTGGGAGCCTGTCGTCGCGATCAGTGGGGAGTTCAGTTCGCGTATGCTTGCCGACTCGCTTAGAGCGACGCAGCGGTTGACTTTTTCTGTCGCCAGCAGGCTGAGGAACTCAGGATGCTCTTGATAGTAGCGCCAGGTGAACAGGATCAGCTTGCGCATGGCGGTTGGCGGGCTCCCCTGTTTGAGCACGAGCTCGCTTTCCGCCGCACGGATCGCAGCATAGGCCTCTTCCAGCAAGGCGAGGTAAAGATCGTCCTTATTGCCGAAATAGTGGTAGAGCATGCGCTTGTTGATGTAGGCCTACGCAGCGATGGCGTCGACCCTCGCCGTGAGGATCGAGGCCTGCGTGCGATCGGGATCGCGGCGGCGTATCGTCTGCCTGCCGCCGCCCTCCAGATTTTCGGCAATTGCCGTCATTCCACCAGTCCTGCGCTGCGTCACTCTCCGCGCCAAGACATGGTCGGCAGCCTGCTTCCACCAATTGTTCGCGGAAAATATCTCGACTTCCCAGGCGATCGAAGCCCGTCTCGCGCACCTGCCGGCCAATTCGCCCGACCTCGATGCCGTCGCCCATCATGGCATCACCGTCTTGAGACACGTGGCGACGGGCGGTTCCCTCAAATTGACCTCATATCTTGCGCGCTATGCGGCCTTCGTGCGACCGCACATCACGCTGGCCACAACCTCGCCGAAGGAAGCCGGCGTCGGCACGATGACGACGCCTGCTTCCTTCAGGATCTCGACCTTCTCCTGCGCCGACTCGCCGAAGGCGGAGATAATCGCGCCGGCGTGACCCATGCGGCGGCCCTTCGGTGCCGAAAGCCCGGCGATGTAGGCGATCAGCGGCTTGCGCATATTGTCGCGCGCCCAGATCGCAGCTTCGGCTTCCTGCGGTCCACCGATCTCGCCGATCATGACCACGGCGTCGGTGTCGTCGTCCTGCTCGAACAGTTCTAGGATGTCCTTGAAAGACGAGCCGTTGATCGGGTCGCCGCCGATGCCGACGCTGGTCGACACGCCGATGCCGAGCGCCTTCATCTGGGAGGCCGCCTCGTAGCCCAGCGTGCCGGAGCGCCCGACAATGCCGACACGCCCGGGCAGGTAAATCGACCCCGGCATGATGCCCATCACCGCCTGGCCGGGCGTGATGATGCCGGCGCAGTTCGGCCCGACCAGCCGCATGCGATCCTCGAAGCGGTAGCGGCGCATGTATCGCTTCACCCGCATCATGTCCTGAGAGGGAATGCCGTCGGTGATGCAGACGCAGAACTTGATGCCGGCATCCGCAGCCTCCATGATCGAGTCCGCTGCGAAAGGCGGCGGCACGAAGACGATGCTCGCATCGGCTCCGGTTTCGCGCACCGCGCCCTTGACGGTGTTGAACACCGGCAGGCCGAGATGTGTCTGGCCGCCCTTGCCGGGTGTGACGCCGCCGACCACATTAGTGCCGTACCGCTTCATGTCTTCGGCGTGAAAACTGCCGATCTTGCCGGTAAATCCCTGCACGATCACGCGGGTGTCCCGGCTAAGCAGAATTGCCATTCTTTCCTCCCCTCAGCCTGCTTTTTTCATCGTGGCGGACCGCCAGGCGGCGACGGCTTTTTCGGCTGCTTCCGCCAGCGTGTCTGCCACAATCACCGCCTCGCCGGAATCGGCCAGGATGCGGCGCCCTTCCTCGACCTTGGTGCCGGCCAACCGCACCACCAACGGCACGTTGACGCCGACTTCTCGGATTGCCTTGACAACGCCCTCGGCGACCCAGTCGCAGCGGTTGATGCCTGCGAAGATGTTGACGAGGATGGTCTTGACATTCTTGTCACCAAGGACGGCGCGGAACGATTTCGCGACCCGCTCGGGCGAGGCGCCGCCGCCGATGTCGAGGAAGTTTGCCGGCTCGCCGCCGGCGATCTTGATCATGTCCATCGTCGCCATGGCCAGGCCGGCGCCATTGATGATGCAGCCGATATCGCCGTCGAGGCCGACATAGGACAGGCCACGGTCGCTGGCAAAGGTTTCGCGCGGATCCTCCTGCGACTTGTCGCGCAATTCGGAAATTTGGGGACGACGAAACAGCGCGTTTTCATCGAACGACATCTTGGCGTCCAGCGCCACCAGATTACCGTCACGCGTGACCACCAATGGATTAATTTCGAGCATCGAGGCGTCGTAGTCGCGAAACACGCGATAGCAACCAAGTAGCGTTTCGGTCGCCTTGCCGATCAGGTTGTTCTCGAGACCAAGCCCGAAGGCGATCTCGCGCGCCTGATACTGCTGCATCCCCGCGCCGGGGTCCACGGTCGCGCGAATGATTGAATCTGGCTGCTTTTCGGCGATCTCTTCGATCTCCATGCCGCCGGACGCAGACGCGACGATCGTCACACGCTCCGCTTTACGGTCGAGAACAAAGGCGAGATAGATTTCCTGGCGGATGTCGACGGTCTCTTCGACATAGAGCCGCGACACCAACTTGCCGCGCGGCCCCGTCTGATGCGTCACCAGCTTCCTGCCCAGCATCGCCTCGGCGGCATCGGACACTTCCTGGTCGGACGTGCAGATGCGGATGCCACCAGCCTTGCCGCGCGCGCCGGAATGGATCTGCGCCTTGACTACCCATTTGCCGCCACCGATCTCGCTAGCACGGTAGGTCGCCTGCTCCGGACTATAGGCCAGACCGCCGCGCGGCACGTGCACGCCGTGACGGGCGAGCAGTTCCTTGGCCTGGTATTCGTGAATGTCCATCTTTTCCTCCCGAAAACTCTCAGTGCGTCGTCTGCGCCTTGCCGGCGCGCTCGATCGCCTCGTTGACCGCCAGCACGTTGCGCGCCATGCGCTCCGAAGCCGCGTCGATCATCTTGCCATCGAGAGCGGCGGCTCCCTTTCCGAGCGCCTCCGCTTCCTTGAGCACCTCCAGGATGCGGCGTGCTCGCGTGACCTCCTTCTCAGGCGGCGAGAACACGTCGTTGGCCAAAGCGATCTGCGAAGGGTGGATCGCCCATTTGCCTTCGATGCCGAGGGCCGCGGCGCGCTTGGCGGCGGCCACGTAGCCTTCGGGATCGGAGAAATCGCCGAACGGTCCGTCGATGGCGCGCAGGCCATAGGCGCGGCAGGCGACGGTCATGCGCGACAAGGCAAAATGCCACTGGTCGCCGGGATAGTCGGGATTGAGGCCGCCGATGTTGACAGTGCGTGCCTTGTTGCTGGCGGCATAGTCGGCGACGCCGAAATGCATGGCTTCCAACCGGCCCGGCGTGGCGGCGATCGTCTCGACATTGGCCATGCCGAGCGCCGTCTCGATCAGCGCTTCAAGACCGACACGGGTCTTGAAACCCTTGGCCATCTCGATCTGGTTGATCATGGCCTCGACCATATAGAGGTCGGCCGGCACGCCCACCTTCGGCACCAGGATGGTGTCCAGCCGATTGCCGGCCTGTTCCATCACGTCGACGACATCGCGATACATGTAATGGGTGTCGAGGCCGTTGATGCGCACCGAGACGGTCTTGCCCTTCGCGCGCCAGTCGATGTCGTTCAGCGCCTGGATGATGTTCTTGCGGGCGCGCTCCTTGTCGGGTGGGGCGACCGCGTCCTCGATGTCGAGGAAGACGAAGTCGGCGGCGCCTTTCGCCGCCTTGTCGATCATTTCCGGGCTAGAACCCGGAACGGCCAGTTCGCTGCGCTGGAGCCTCAGCTTTTTGAGGTGGTTGATGGTGTGGCTCATGTTGCGTCTCCCCTGCACCCGGGCTGTCAGACAAGGCAGACATTTTCCATGTCTGCTTGTTTTCCTTTCACACGGTAGCACGCCTTAGACGCTGGGCTTGTGCCGCTAGCGAGGAGATGCCGCACAACATCTGCGTTTTTTGCGCGGTCGCGCAGCTAATCCTCTTTCCATAGTTCTTTCGTCGCTTATCGGGCGGGCGACGGCCCGCTCGGAACGCCCACCGTAGATCTATCTTTGGCAAAAGGATTTTAGACTGGTGAGAGGGTGGGGTTTGGACGAATTAGATCTCCACCGCGACGATGGCTAGGCAGGAGATCTCTCGCATAAAGGTCACCCAATGCTCTTTCAGTCGAGACGTTCGTCGATTTATCGAAGCGCCACGACAACTAGCCCCGTGTACTGTGCAACCCAGTGCCGGCACATCTCCGCAAGAGGCACCGCTATAGCCTGGCCGACACCTACCAGCTACGTCCGCCACGTCGTAGGCCACGCGTAGACTGGCAGAAATGTCCTCTTTCCTTAATGCGGCTCCCCAAAAGCAGACCGAGATCAGACGGAAAAACTCAGCAGAACGTCATTATTCGCAGGAGAACGCCTTAACGGCAGTACGTCACGCTGCCAATCGTCGCAGTTGCGGGGTTAGTTTGACGAAAATGAACACTCGATTTGGGGTTACAAATGAAAGGTTCACCCACATTAAAGGGGCTTAAGCGGCCGGACCTTCTGCAAAAGTGCGCTTATGTGAATGGCGCCTGGCTTTCCAAGGTTGAAATAATCCCTGTCGTTGACCCGGCTACTGGCGAGGAACTGGCTCAGGTGGCAGCCTGTGAGATTTCCGACGTGGACACTGCAGTCAACGTCGCGAAAAGCGCATTTCAACGATGGCGCGATGTTCTTCCTTCGGTACGGGGCGAATACCTGCGGAAATGGGCCGCAGGTATGCGCGAGAATGCGGAAGACCTTGCCGCTATCATGACCGCCGAGCAAGGCAAACCGTTGACCGAGGCGCGCAGTGAGATTTCATATGCCGCTAGCTTTCTTGACTGGTTTGCAGCGGAGGGCGAGCGGGCCTACGGCGAGACCATCCCGAGCCATCTCGCCGGCAGCCGACTCTCCGTGCAGGTCCAGCCGGTCGGAGTAACGGTCGCCATAACGCCTTGGAACTTTCCCTCGGCGATGATCACCAGGAAAGCAGGAGCCGCGCTGGCGGCCGGTTGCACCATGATTGTCAAGCCCGCCCCCGAAACCCCCTTGTCAGCTCTGGCACTTGCCCGTCTTGCCGAGGACGCAGGAATTCCCGCCGGCGTGTTTCAAGTGATCACGGGAGAGGCTGCCCCACTCGCCAAGCGGCTGCTGAATCATACCGATGTGCGGGCATTCTCGTTCACGGGCTCGACCGAGGTCGGTCGGATCCTGCTCGAGCAGTCCGCAAAAACGCTGAAGAAGGCTTCCCTTGAGCTCGGCGGCAATGCTCCTTTTATCGTATTCGATGACGCACCGTTGGAGACTGCCGTGGCTGGATGCATGGCAGCCAAATTCGCCACATCCGGTCAGGACTGCCTGGCAGCGAATAGGATCTACGTCCAGCGGGGAAGCTATCAGCGCTTTGTAGAGGAATTCGCGAAGGCCGCCAGTAAACTGAAAGTCGGGCACGGATTCGAGCCAGGTGTCGACATTGGTCCAATGACCAAACCCTCAGTCGCGGAAAAGTGCAGACGACAGGTTTCCGAAGCTCTTTGTGCCGGTGCCCGAATCGTTGTTGGCGGACAGGACAGTCCGCTCGGCGGTAATTTTGTGACCCCGACTGTTCTAGCCGACGTCACTGACGACATGCTGATCGCCAAGGAAGAGACCTTTGGGCCGGTGGCTGCAATCCTTCCGTTCGATGAAGAGGCGGAGGTGCTTGCGCGGGCCAACAACTCGGAAATGGGCCTTGCGGCTTACGTTTACACAAGAGATCTGAACCGGGCCATGCGGCTGACCGACCAGTTGGAATACGGCATGGTCGCCGTCAACACCGCGAAATTTACCGGCGCGCCCATACCTTTCGGCGGATGGAAGCAATCCGGCCTCGGCCGGGAGGGCTCAAGACATGGTCTCGCCGAATATCTCGAACCCAAATACGTGTGCATCGGCAACATCTTAGACTGAAAGGAAACCGTATGACTATCAACATCAAGGATATCAGCGAAAAGGATAGAAACGCTGTCCTGCATCCATTCACGCAGCTCAAGGATTTCGCTACCGGTAAGCTCGGCGACCCGACGATCGTCGAGACAGGGAAGGGAATCCGCATTCAGGACGCGCATGGCAACCAATTTATCGACGGTTTTGCCGGCCTCTACTGCGTCAATGTCGGCTATGGCCGCACTGAGGTGGCTGAAGCGATCTCGCGTCAGGCCTATCGCCTAGCGTATTACCACTCCTATGCGGCGCACACGACCGATGAGCTCGCCATCCTCTCTGATCGCCTCGTGAAGATGGCGCCTGGGAAGATGAGCAAGGTGTTCTACGGCATGTCCGGCTCGGATGCGAACGAGACCCAGGCCAAGCTTGTCTGGTATTACAACAATCTGCGTGGCAAGCCGAACAAGAAGAAGATCATCTCGCGTGAGCGCGGCTATCACGGCTGCAGCGTCGTGTCCGGCTCGATGACCGGCATGAGCTTCTATCACGACAATATGGACCTGCCGCTCCCGCAGATCGTTCATACTGGTGTTCCACATCACTACTGGGGCGCGAACCCAGGCGAGACCGAACGCGAATTCTCCGCACGCCGCGCCGTCGAGCTTGACCAACTGATCGAGCGCCTAGGCCCCGACAACGTTGGCGCCTTCATTGGCGAGCCCGTGCTCGGCACCGGTGGCATCACGCCTCCGCCGGAAGGCTACTGGGAAGCTATACAGACGGTCCTCAAAAAGCATGATGTGCTTCTGATTGCCGACGAAGTAATCACCGGGTTCGGCCGCACCGGTTCCATGTTCGGCTCGCAGCACTATGGCATCGAGCCAGACCTCATCACGATCGCAAAAGGTCTGACTTCGGCCTATTTCCCACTTTCCGCGGCAATTGTCGGTGAAAAGGTCTACGCGGTCCTGGAGGACGGGGCGGACAAGGTCGGCGCATTCTCGCACGGTTACACCTATTCAGGTCATCCGATCGGGGCTGCCGCGGCCAACGCTGTGCTGGATATCGTCGAGAAAGAAGATCTTCCGGGGAACGCCCGTGACGTCGGCGCCTTTTTCCAAGCGCAGCTGAAGGAGAAATTCTCCCAATTGCCGATCGTCGGCGAAGTGCGCGGAGTCGGCCTTATGGCCGCAATCGAGTTCGTAGCCGATCGAGACAACAGGAAGCGTTTCGATCCGACACTCAAGATCGGCGCGCGAATCTCCAAGGCAGCGCGTGAACGCGGTCTGATCGCTCGCGCCATGCCGCATGGTGACATTCTCGGCTTCGCTCCTCCCTTGGTGACAACCAAGGCTGAAGTCGAAGAAATCGTTGGCATCGCCGAAAGTGCAGTTCGCTTGGTTATGGATGAGCTCACGCGAGACGGGCTTAACATCTGAGGCGCACGGCAAGCCGAACTTGCGGTGTCAGGATGCCCTGAAAGCCTTCCGATGTTCGGCAGGCACAGCCTGGCCCGCTGTATCGAGCGGTTCACCGGGACGCGAGCGGAAACATGAAATGACACGTTGCGCGAGAAAACGGCCCGCCCGACCGCAGTGGGCCGGCGCCAACAGCGCCCAAGAGCGGAGCCTAGCCTGGTCTGGAACCCGGGGCCGATCGGGTCTTCCGAAGCAGCTAGCAGAATACGATTCGATAGGCGCAGAGCGCTTGCTGTCGCGTAGCTGCTCTGGTCTCCAACGAAGGAAGTCAGTCGCGCAGTTTTGGTATGGCCGCTGGACGCACGAGAGATCAGGGCAGGAGAAGGAACCCCCGGGATGCTAGACTCACAGCCCACGTGCAGAGATTTTTGCTTTTATCTCCTCCCGGCCTTTTCGCTCCAGGCCTTCTCGTCGGCAGTAGAAGCGCTGAGGCTCGCCAACGAGGTGTTGGGGCGGGACGTGTATAGCTGGCAGGTCATTTCGGACGACGGGCAACCTGCGACCTCGAGTTGCGGGTTGTTGGTTTGCGCCGATTCTTCGTTGTCCTTCGAACGTGAAAGGACTCGGCGATCGATCTCAGCACCTGCTGTCGTAGTCGTGGGCGGGCGCAATGCTCCTGGTCCGCACAAACAGCTTGATGCATGGCTACGAGAGTGTCGCAACCGCCGCAGCAGCCTCGTAGGGATAAGTAGCGGTACGATTGCGCTTGCTCGGGCGGGGCTTGCAGAAGGGCGGCGTTGCGCGGTTCACTGGGAGCAATTTCCTATGTTCTCTGAGCGCTTCCCAGGCGTGATAGCCAGTCAAACAGCCTTCGAGCGGGACGGGAATCTATACACTTGCGCCGGAGGGGACGCCCCTTTCGACATGTTTCTTGACTTAGTCGACCACCATCATGGCGCGATAGTCGTGAACCGAATTTGCGAAAAAGCTATCGCGTGTAGCACCCGTTCAGCGGGTGACCGCCAACGACTACCTCTTCATTCTCGAGTGCAACTAAATCACCAGGCGGTCATCAAGGTAATCGAGGCGATGGAGGCAAACCTCACCGAGCCATTGCTATTGGACGAACTTGTGGGAGTCGCTGGACTATCCCGCCGTCAAATCGAACGGCTGTTTAGGCGGGAACTAGGATGTTCTCCGAGCCGCTATTATTTGGATCTTCGTCTGGAACGAGCGCACCTGCTACTCATCAGCTCGCGCCTGCCAGTCGTTGAAATCGCGATGGCTTGCGGCTTTGTCTCAGCATCGCATTTCTCAAAAGCGTATCGCGACGCTTACGGGTGCGCGCCGCATCAATCACGATTACCAGTTTACCAACGAGAGAGAATGCGGTCGAACGGGCCGGAAAATAGAACCCAGCAAATCGATCGGAGGCTAAGTAACGAAAGAATGCCTAACTGCCACTAGCAGAGCGCCGCGTTGTTTCCTCTTGATTGCGTATGGCGCTCCTTTGCTGACTGGCCTCAGCATAACCGAGCGGGAGACGAGAGGTCGAACAGGTCCGGCTTCGATCACTCTTGCCGATTTGCCCTGTTGCAAGCCGGGTCGGCCCCGCCCGCTTAGCACTGGCGTTAAATGAACACACTCGGACACGATACAATAGGATGATTCGATATGATCCAATTGCCCTTTGCGCTCAGCGAATACCGCAGCAGGCTTTCCGCCATCCGCGCCGAAATGGCGCGCCGCAACCTTGACCTGCTGATGGTCAACGACGTCGCCAACCAGCACTACATCACCGGCTATGACGGCTGGTCGTTCTATACGCCGCAAATGGTCCTGGTGCCGCTCGCCGACGAGGAGCCAGTCTGGATCGGTCGCGCCATGGATGCCGCGGGCGGGCTGTTGACCGCATGGATGAAGCCCGAGAACGTCGTCGGGTTTCCGGAAGATCATGTCCAGCGGCCTGACCGCCACCCAATGGACTGGATTGCTGCCTGGATCGAAAGAAAGGGCTGGGGGCGCGGCAATATCGGCATCGAGCTCGAGGCCTACTACTATTCCCCTAAGGCGCATGCGCGGCTGACCGCGGGCCTGCCGAATGCAATCTTCCACGATGCCGACCTTTTGGTGAACTGGATCCGCAGCGTCAAGTCGGACGCCGAGATTGGCTACCTCCAAAAAGCCTCGCGCCTTGCCGAGGCGGCGGTCACCACGGCCTATGACGTGATTGCGCCAGGCGTGCGCGAGTGCGACGCCATCGCCAGGATCCAGGCCGCCCAGATCGCCGGCTCGCCGGATTTCGCTGGCGACATCACCGCCCTACCGCCGACCATATTGGGCGGCGAAAACGCCTCGGCACCGCACATCATGTGGAGCGACCGCCGCTTTGGCGGCAACGAAACCGTCGCACTCGAACTCGCCGGGGTCGTGCGCCGCTACGCCGCCGGGCTGGCGCGGACGCTTCAGCTAGGCGCCATGCCCGCCAAGGTCGGCGACACCGGCAAGGCCGTGCTCGAAGGCATGGAGGCCGTCCTTGCTGCGATCAAGCCTGGGGTTGTGGCGGAAGACGTCGAGGCGAGTTGGCGCAAGGTCATCCAGCGCTACGGCCTGAAGAAGGAGTCCCGCATCGGCTATTCGATCGGGGCCGCCTATCCGCCAGACTGGGGCGAACACACGATCAGTCTGCGCCAGGGCGACAAGACGATTTTGAAGCCGGGCAACGTCCTTCATTCCATCCTCGGTATGTGGATGGATGGCTGGGGGATCGAAGTGAGCGAAACGATCCTCATCACTGCCGACGGCTGCGAAACGCTGACCAGCTTCCCGCGAGAAATCCATGTCAAACGTTGAAATCGGCAATGGATTGATGGATGCCGCGCTGGAGCGCAGGATGATCGAGATCCGCCGCCACCTCCACCGCAATCCGGAGCTCTCGAACGAAGAGACCGAGACGCAGGCCTATCTGAGACAGGTGCTGGAAGAAGCCGGGCTGAGCGGCATCAGGCCCGTGGCCGGCTTTGGTCTCGCCGTCGACGTGGTCGGGACGGCCGGTCCTTCGAACCGCAGAATCGTGATCCGCGCCGACATCGACGCGCTACCGATCACGGAAGTCTCGGGCGTGCCGTTCAGCTCCGAGCGCCCGGGCGTCATGCATGCCTGCGGCCACGACGCTCATACGGCCATGGGCTATGCCGCCACCGTTCTTCTGGAGCGCCAGAAGCAGTCGTTCAGCGGCACCGTCAGAATCATCTTCCAGCCCGCCGAAGAGGCGGAACCGCTCGGCGGCCGCCGGGTCGTCAACGAAGGGCTGCTGGACGACGTCGACGCGGCCATCGGCATCCATGTCGATCCTTATACCTCGACCGGAAAGATTGCGGTCGGCGCGGGGCCGTATACGCTTGCCTGCGATATTTTCGACATTACCGTCATCGGCAATTCCGCGCATGCGGCAAAACCGTCCGAGGGCGTCGACGCCATCGCCGTCGCCTGCTCGATAGTGACAGAGCTGCAGAAGATCGTGTCGCGCGAGATCGATCCGTATGACCCGCTGGTCGTCTCGATCACCGGCATCGAAGGCGGCGGCGCCTACAATGTGATCGCCGCCGCCTTCGATGCCGGTGATCGAGACGACCAGCGG
>NZ_RZST01000153.1:0-12966 GCF_003997575.1 Mesorhizobium sp. M1A.F.Ca.IN.022.07.1.1 | reverse complement strand
CTCGCATTGATTCAATATGCACAAGCTGCGCCAAGCGGCCCTGCAGGATTTTCGGTGAAGAACAGGAGGTCACCGCCATAACCCGCTAGTCTCGGGTCGGCGATCGATCTGCGAAGGGGCGCACACACAGCTTTGAGGGAAGATGGACTGGCTTCGGCCGGCGGGCTTTTTTCGTGAGCAGCTGTCTAGTTTCGGTTCAGCCATTGGGTCGTCATCCGTTCAAAAACCCCGTCCCGTGAAAGCAGAAGATGAACGAGCGCAGCACCAATGTGCACTAGCGTTGCTCCGCAAAACGCCCAAAAGAGCGCACTGTGCAGAGCCAGCAGCCGGGCAGTTCCAAGCCACGGAATTTTCGGAGCGAACGGGATCGGCCAATACCCGAAAAGCTTGGGTGTCGACATGAACGGCATGGGCTGATGGCCGAGCCAGCCTGTGGCGATCAACGCGATCAGAATGGCATACAATGCGAGGTGGACAGCCACCGCGGCCGGGCGCTGAGGTTGGGGTGCCTGCGTCACCAACCTAAAAGCCATCCTGCAAAGGCATAGGGCAAAAAGTGCGAGGCCAAGGGACATGTGGGTTGGCATCCATCGCATCGCAACGGCGCCGCGCTCATTCATCGGCCCTAGGGTGATGACGATTTCCCAAACCAATAGCCCGACCGTCAACCAATGCAAAAGCCGCAGGGGCCAAGCCCAAGCAGCTGCCCGGGGATCCTCATTGTTGCTGCTTGTGCTTCGCAAGCCAGTCCTTCAGTTCGGCAATTTCCTTGGTCTGAGCGTCAATGACCTTTCGGGCCATCTTTTTCGTCCAGGCGTTCTTCCCGTGCGCCAGTTCGGCCTTGGCCATGTCGATCGCGCCTTGATGATGAGGGATCATTCCACAGACGAAAGCGATATCAATGTCCTTCGCCATCATGCCGGTCATCATATCGCTCTGCATCGCGCCCATACCGGCCATCATGTCCTTGTGAGCCGCGTCCATTTCCTCGAACTGCATCCCGCCACCTTGGTGGCTCATGTCCATAGCCGCCCCTGTTTTTTTACAAGCTTCAGGCAGCCCGTCCTCCTGCGCCATCGCGGCAATTGTAAGACTGCCGAGTGCAAGGGTGGCTAGGGCAAGACGTTTGAAAGCCATTGGCGTTCTCCTACAAGCTGATGCGCGCGCAGTTTGGACAATGGAAGGTAGGTCGTCCAAACGTATCGTCAACGCGCATATCCTGCGTCGCCAGGCTAGTTCGGCCTGGTTTCCGGGGCGACCAGCGGCCGACGCATGCTCCAGCTTGCCTCCATGACATTCGGCTTTCCCCCTGTCCGGTACGAAAGGCGGCCGGTGTTCAATCTCCGGTCTGAGGGGCGACACTTCGCAAACAGCAGGCGCTGTCTTGTGCCGGCATCGGCCTTCTTCGAGTTCACCGGAACGAAGTACCCGAAGGCAAAGCACCGATTTACTCCCAACGGCGCCCCGTTCATGACAATCGCGGGGCTTTGGCGCGAAGCGGGCGGCAACAACCCGCCGTCCTTTCGCATGCTGACGACCGGTCCTGGCCCGGACGTTGCGCCCTATCACAGCCGTTAGGCCGTAGTTATTCAGCCGGAGAACTGGTCCGCCTGGCTGAACCTGACAAAGCCGGAAGGTGAGTTGCTGCGGCCGCTTCCACCCGGGTCTCTTTTAGTTGAGACGGTTCGTCCTGAGGCACAGTGACCATTCTGTCGCTTTCCATCATCGAGACCTGGCCACTCTGTCGTGTAATCGATCATTCGCCTCCGCCGCAACCGTCCGACAGATTCCAGACATCGACGATCTGTTCGCCCGTGAAGCCGTGCTCGCGGATCAGGTACTTGGCCAGCCCCCCATACACACCCCAGCGCCAGCACTGGCAGCAGCACGGTCCTTTTTCGTTGGAGTTGGCCAATGCAAAGTCGTAACGGCGCTGTTCGTCGGCAGTGAGTTGCCGATCATAGTAGTGGATCATTTGCTGCGCGGTGACGGCCGGAATGTCGTATGGGTCCTGCGGGATCATCGCGATGACGCGGTATTTCACCAAGCCCTTTACCTGCTCGGTATAGCGTTTCATCTCCATCGGGCTGCAGCACGAGCCCTTGATCCGCGACATCGGCGGCATGGTCGCGATCGACGCCGTGAATTTGGGGGAGCAGGTGGCGTTGCCGTTCTGGCTAAGATCCTGGAAACGACTTGCCAGGCCGGCGTCGTCCTGGGCCTGTGCCGCAGCCTTGAATCCCGGCAGTCTAGGCATTGCCGTGGCGGCGATGACGCCCAAAACGATCTTTCGCCGAGTTGGGGTCGCGTTCATTTTCGTGTCCTGGCCTGTTCGAGCAGTTTCTTCAGCGTCGCTAGGTCGGTCGCTCCAGGAAATATCTGATCGCCTACGACGAAGCCTGGCGTGCCGGTGATCCCTAGCGCCTGCGCCAATTCAGTGTTGCGGTCGATCGACGCCTGGATATCGGGCTGCTGCATGTCGGTCTTCATGCGGTCGACATCGAGGCCAGCATCGGCGGCGATCTTGAGCACGGCTGCCTCCGTCACTCTCGTCCTAGAGCCGTAAAGCGCTTTGTGAAACGCGGCGTATTTGCCTTGCTTATCGGCTGCCAGCGCGGCTTTCGCCGCGAATACCGAATCCGGGCCAAGGATGGGAAACTCCTTGTAGACGATCCTGAGTTGCGGATCGCCTGCAACGGCCTGATCCATGATCGGCGCCATCATCCTGCAATAGGGGCAATTATAGTCGAAGAATTCGACAAGGGTGACATTGCCCTCAGCATTGCCGCCAACCGGGCTTCGTTTGTCGCGGAAGAGGTCGTCCGCCCGCGTCTTGACCACCTGCTTTACTTGGGCGGCCTGCGCTTGGCGCTGGCGCTGGTCCAGACTCTGCAGTGCCTGCACGAGAACCTCCGGATGGGCCAGGATATAGTCGTGTATCCGCTGATCGAGCTCGTCATGGGATATTTCGCCCGCCGCAATCGCCGGTTCCCGAGCGCCGGAATCGAGCAGGAACCATCCCGCCAGGCCAGCAATGAGCAGCATGCGGACGATGCCGCGAGGACGGCTTGCCTGTCTTGCCGTGGTGAACATGGATTTCCTCTTAATTTGTCCGTTGAATGGTCCTGTGTCACAGCAGGTTCCGCAATCTTGCCAGCCAGCCTTTCTCCGGCTCGGTGTGCGGTCGTTCAAGGTTGTTGGTGAGCGCGTTGATCATGGTGACCAGATTGACCGGGGCGAAGTTCAGGCCGTGGAAATTCGCGCGCCAATGGCCCTCCTTGTCGATCACGTGCGTGACGATGCCGTGCATCTGGTAGGCATCGTCGGTCAGCGTGAATTTGTGGCCGAAGGCTTCGGCAAGCTTGCCGGTCGCGTCGTCGGATTGATCCTGCGTCGTGGTCAGGAACAGCCAGTTGGCCGGATCGAGCCCATGCGCCGGCCCATAGGCGCGCAGCACGTCGGGCGTGTCCCGCTTCGGATCGGTGGTGACAGTCACGAAAATGACCTGGCCCTTCATCGGCGTGGCGTTCACCATCTGCTGCACCTCCGCGAGCTTCTCGGCATGGAGCGGGCAAACGTCGGGACACGAAGTGTAGACAAAGTGCAGCACCACCACCTTGCCGCGCAGGTCGGCGAGCCGCACGACGGCTCCATCGGCGGCGCGCAGCGTGAAATCGGGGGCCGGCTTGTCGATCGCCTGAAAGTACTTCTCGTCGTCCTTCAGCAGCTCATTGACCTCGTCCAACGAATGCGCCCGCGCGCCAGGGATGAAGCTGGGAGCCAGCACCGCTATGGCAACAAGCCCGCGCAGCATCGGCCCCCATCCATTCCAGGTCGACAAAACTCCGCACGCTCTGGTTCGCAAAAGCATCGGTTATTTCCCTTCTCGGTTCGCGGCGATAAGGCCGCGGATGAACTCGGTCATCTCGGGCGAGTCCCATTCGGCCGGGCCAATCAGGCGGCCGATCTCCCTGCCGCTGCCATCGATCAGCAGGGTCATCGGAAGACCGGGCGCGCCGAGCGTGAACATCGCCTTGGCCGAGCTGTCGATGTTGAGGGCAAGATGCATGACCCCGGTCTCGGCGAAGAATTTCTTCACGACATCGGGTCCCTTCCGGTCCATCGACAGCGCGACGACCTCGAAGTCTGGCCCGCCGAGCGTGGCCTCGAGGCGGTCGAGCGTCGGCATTTCCTTCCGGCACGGGGCACACCACGTCGCCCAGATATTGAGCAGCACTAGTCTGCCGGAATAATCCTCGAGCGTTTTCTGCTTGCCCGCGCCGTCGGTGAAGCTGATTGCGGGTAAGGTGGTGGGCGTTTCCGGAACGACAAAATCCGACGTCGGCCCGGCCGCCGCCGACCCCGCAACCAGCAGCAGCGCGAGCGCGATGACAAGGTTGGCAGACGTCATGGCTCCCTCACTCTGTCGCATAGACGGTCGGCGCCTTGCCGTCCTTGGTGAAGGCGTAGATAGTCCAGGTCTCGCTCTTTTCGCCGCCCATGCCGGGCGCGCCAGCCGGCATGCCAGCCAGCGTGATGCCCGCGATGGCAGGTCGCTCGGTCAGAAGCTTCTTGACGATCTCGACAGGCACCAGACCGTCGACCACATAACCGTCGACCATCATCGTATGGCAGCCTTCGAGGTCGGCGGGCACGCCGGCATCGCTGCTGATCTGAGAAAGATTGTTGACCGGCTTGATGTCTACCTTGAAGCCGTTTCGTTCGAGATAGTCGGCATAAGCCTCGCAGCAGCTGCATTGCGGGTTCTTGTACATCACCGCGTCAATCGTCGCGGCGAGGGTCGGCAGCGGCATGGCGATCGCGAGGCCGATGGCGGTGAGGGCATGAGGCAGTTTCATAGTCGGTCCTCCTTTGAAATTGCTATGCGAAGGATCAGGTCACCCGGAAGACGGTCATCAGGCCTGCCATCTGGTGGTCGGCGACATGGCAGTGCAGCATCCAGTCGCCGGGATTGTCGGCTACGAAGGCACATTCGACCGTGTCCTTCGGCGCGAGCAGCACCGTGTCCTGCCATTGCCGGTGCGACACCGGCGAGCCGTTGCGGGCAAGGATCGACAGGCTGAACCCGTGGACGTGCATCGGATGCCACCAAGCCGTCTGATTGCGAATCGTCAGGTGGCAGGTGACGCCTCGTCGCAGCGTGAACTGCGGTACCATGCCGGCGTGACCGTCGCCGGTCATCGACATGCCGTTGATCGCCCAGGCAGCCGTGCCGTTCATGCCCATGTTCATGCCAGACATGCCCATCATCCCGCCGACGCCCGCGAGCTTGCCGCCGCCCATCATGCCGCCTTGCAGAACGATCTCCTGTCGCAGGGCTTTGGCGAGATCAGGCTCCGGCAGGGGATTGCGCGGTAGCGCAGTGGGCCGCTCCAGGGGATGCACCCTGAGCGGTGGCGCCTTGTCATAGGCAAGCGTGGCCAGCGTGTAGGCAAGGCCGTCGTAGAACTCGTCGATTACGCGATACCGGCGACCCGGTTTGCCTTGCATGTGCAGCGCCATGTCGACGCGCATCGCCGGCCCCAGCACGACGCGGCCGTCGTCCGGCTCGTGCGGGTCGCACGGCTGGCCGTCGATCGCCAGGATGACCGGCCGGTGGCCTTCAAAGCGCAGCGCCATCATGCGGGCAAGCGCGGCATTGGCGAGCCGCAGCCGGATGCGCTCGCCAGCGCGCACACCGTGATCGGCCGGTGCCGAGCCATTGATGGTGACGAGGTTGCCGATCCGACCTGACATCGTGGCATCCATCGCGCTGCCGAAGCCACCGGAGATCTGGCCATCGGCGGCTAGCCGCCAGTCCTGCAGCAGCCAGATCAGATCGCGGTCGAATTCGACAAGCTCTGCCTCCTCGACAATGAGCGCGCCCGCAAGGCCTCGACCGAGCTGCACCAGGCTGTCGGCATGCGGATGATACCAGAAAGTGCCGGCATCCGGCG
The DNA here is from genome assembly GCF_003997575.1 of Mesorhizobium sp. M1A.F.Ca.IN.022.07.1.1. Taxonomy (NCBI): domain Bacteria; kingdom Pseudomonadati; phylum Pseudomonadota; class Alphaproteobacteria; order Hyphomicrobiales; family Phyllobacteriaceae; genus Mesorhizobium; species Mesorhizobium sp. M1A.F.Ca.IN.022.07.1.1. Next base: position 7,009 of record NZ_RZST01000153.1, on the reverse strand, counting down.
GCGTGAACTCATAAGTGAAATTTGATCCCGGCGCGATCGGGGGCTGGGTCATCCCGGGCACCCCGTCCATGGCGTTTGGTAAGCGGATGCCGTGCCAGTGAACGGTGGTGTCCTCGGCCAACCCGTTCTCTACAGTGATCCGCACCGGCCGGCCTTGCCGTAGGCGCAGCACCGGGCCGGGAATGGTGTCGCTGTAGGCCCAGGTCGGAGTGGATGGGCCGCCGGGACCAGTCAGTCGCGCCTGGCTTGGCGCCGCCCTCAAGGTCCGTTCGTCGATGGCGGATCCGCGGGCGGGACGTATTGGCAGCGACATGGCAGCCCCTGACGCTGCAGCGAGAAAAGCCGCGACGCGACAGCAAAAGACGTGAACCGGAATTCATTTATGCGCTCTACGATCTCGATCTGCGACGGGCATTGCGGCATGAACCGGATTGCCGTGCGCGCCCGCATCACGATCGTGTGCAAAGCGGGCGATCAGACGCCAAGGATCAGCCGCTGTGCGGCCGATACGGCATCAGATGAGAGCAGTGGGTCGGGGAGGGGATGGGTCGGGCAGGGAACTTCGCCCGCGAAGAAGGGGAGTGGGCAGCGCCCGGAGCTGCTGCATGCCCGGCACGATCATCACGGCCGGATCCTGCGGCAGCACCGCGAGGACGGGGGCGATGCAATCCGGCGGACAATGCATCGGGCCAGTTTTGCCGCTTGTGTCCTTGCACGCCTTGCAGTCGTGGTGCATGGCGCCGTCAGCCATCTTGCCCATTCCGTCAGCGGCCGGCATCGCCATGGCGTTCTCGCTTGCCATCCTCGACGACATGACGCTTGCCTGGGCGACAGACAGGCTGAACCCGGCGGTCAGCAAGACCGCGAGCAGCATGGCCAGGAGGTGTTTTGGCGACAATCGAGCCATTGTCGGCCTAGCGTAGGGCAAAGTCCGGGTTTTGCAAGTCGCAACGTTGACCGAAAATTCATTGACAAGAGCGGCGTTCACTCGCCTCCTTAAGTGTTCTCTAATGTACGGAGGCAGCAATGCCATACACGTATCGATGCAGAGATTATCCGGGGATGGAGGCTTGTCCGGGGAGCTTCACGGCAGAGAGCGCGGAGGAAGTCATGAAGCATGTCGAGCTTCACGCGAAGTCTGCCCATGACGAAGACCCCAATCAATGGTCCCAAGAGGATCGGCGGCAGTTGCAAGCGCTGGTGATCGCCAGCTAGGCCTCAGCGCCGATGACCGTAAGGCTGTCGGCATATTCACTCGGCTGGCGCGAGATCGGCGATCGCAGATTTTCGGCGATCTCGACGGACGGTGCTCTTCGGTCCGCGATTGTAGCAGCCCGTCGCGCCTTTTCGGTCGACTCTTTTCGCCCAAATGCAACAAGGTTGAGGGCGCCGGTTAATTCGCCGCCCATAGACTTACCAGGGTGACTGCTGCGTACCTCGCCGCCTTTCCAAGGCCGACTAAAACCACGAACAAGGCGAGCCGGACCCGTGCCGCGCCTGCCACGACGGTGAAAGCATCTCCGACCACTGGCAACCATGCGAACAAGAGCGTCCACGCGCCATAGCGGCGAAACATGCGGCTCGCCCGCTCAAACTGCCGGGGAGTGATAGGGATCCATTGCTTCGACCGGAGCGCGTCGATCCCCCGGCCCAATATCCAGTTCACAACCGAGCCCAGCGTGTTGCCGATGGTAGCAACCGTAAAGAGTAGGGCCGGATCGCCCCGACCGGTCGCCAATAGGCCAACAAGCACGACCTCAGACGAAACCGGCAGCACCGTTGCCGCTAGGAAGGCGCTGACGAACAGCGAACCGTAGACTGCCAGCCCAGTCACTATGAAGGGCCGATTATGCCCGCACGTCGACGATACCCATCATGCCGAGCTGTTCGTGCTCGAGGAGATGGCAGTGATACATGCGCTGGCCTGGTCGCTCTTGTCGAAACAAGAGCCGGACCGTCTCGCCGCGTGCAACGTTGACCGTGTCTTTCCAAGCAAGATAGGGTGATTTCGTGACCTTGCCGCCGCGCTCGTGCTCGATTACCTGGAACTGCGTGCCGTGCAAATGGAACGGGTGATCCATGTCGGCTTGGTTGACGATCTCCCAGAGTTCGGTCTGACCAGCCTTAGAGACAATGTCGATACGGCCCATGTCGAAGGCCTTGCCATTGATCAGGAACCCCATCTGCCTATCGGTGGCAGTCATGGTCATGGTTTCGGTCAACACGAGGCGCCGGCTGGCGGTGGGGTTCCCGAGCTGAGCGATCGGCCGCAGTCGCTCGGGAATCGGGGGCACGGGCCCGGCAAGATTGTCTGAAACATCGACTGTGAGCAGCGTCAGCCCGGCATCGGCTGGACGGCCTGGGCCCATCCAGCCGCGGTCGTAGTCTAAGGTGTATAGCGTAACGGGGCCTGACTTCTCGAAAGATACGACAAGTTCAAGACGCTCCGCCGGGCTGAGCAGGATCTCCCTTGCTGCCACCGGCGCCTCCAGCAGCCCGCCGTCGCTGCCGATGATGGTCATCGGCGCGCCATCGAAAGCGAGTTTCAGGTAGCGCGCATTGGTAGCATTATAAAGCCGAAAACGCCGTTTCGCGCCCATTCCCACCGAAAGCTTCGGGTTCTTCTGCCCATTGACCAGTACGTGGTCCCCGACGCGGCCGTTCATCAGGTCCGTCATAGTGTTTTCGGGCATAGAGCCGTCGGCGGCGAGCCTGAGGTCGGTGAACACGAGCACGGTGTCGCCATATTCGGCCGGCACGGGATCGGTTTTCGCCTTGACCACGAATGCGCCAGCCAAGCCGCGATAAACCTGCTCGGCTGTCTTGCCGTGCGGATGCGGATGGTACCAGTACGAACCGGCCGACCCTTCCGGCAGGTCGAAGACGTAGACGCGGTCCGCCCCCGCGGCCACAGGGTACATCGGATTGCCGTCCTGGTCGGCCGGTACCGGCATGCCATGCCAGTGGATTGTGCTTTGCTCGCCCTCGATCCTGTTGGCGAAGGCGATCTCGACCCGGTCGCCCTCATAGGCCTCGATCAGCGGCCCGGGGCTCATACCGTTATAGGCAAGGATCGGCGTGTCCAGTTCTTCGGCGAACCGCGCGACGGTGGGTTCCGCCGTCAGCTTTGCCTTGAAAAGGCCGGGCGTGCTGGCCTCGTTGGCAAGCAGTGGCAAATTGCGCAGCGCCTCGCCCTCGGGAAGGGCGACGGCGCCTTTCGCCATGGGGCCCATGTCGTGCCCGGCATGGCCACTCATATCCATTCCCGGCATGGAGTCCATGTTGGACATGTCCATCTTCGTTTGCGCCAGCGCCGTGGAACTGGCCAAAGTCGCCAAGCTTGCCACAAGAAATTCGCGTCGATGCATGTAATTATCTCCTAGGTCAAATTCCGCGTCTCGAGTACGCGCAGTGTTCAGAAGGCGTGGCGAGGCCGGACGCCGTCGACGGCGGGCTGCCGACGCTTGCGGGGCCTGGCTGGTCCAGCGTCGTGCCCGCTGGAAAGGTCTTCGATGATCGGACAATGCGGCCGATCATCCCCCTGACAATGCTCAGCCAAATGACGCAGCGTCTTGGACATATCGCGAAGCTCGCGCATCTTCCGCTCGAGTTCCGCGACATGCTCCAGGGCGATACGCTTGACATCGGCACTGGTGCGTGATCGGTCGCCCCAAAGGGCGAGCAGATTGGCCATCTGGTTTACCGAAAAGCCGAGATCCCGGGCGCGCCGAATGAAGCGTAGGGCATGAATGTCGCTGTCCGAATAGACGCGATAGCCGGCGTCGGTTCGGGCGACATTGGGCATCAGGTCAATTGACTCGTAGTAGCGGATCATCTTGGCCGAGACACCTGACGCGGCTGCGGCTTCACCAATGTTCATGACTCTCCTTTCTTTCAATCTCTGCGACGCCTGCAGCTGGACGCTTGGTAAATAGGTCTGCACATTTCTGTCACGCCGCTAAGGCTTTCCCGGAAGCTTGTTTGGCTTGTGATCCGTCGTGCAGCGGTGCGCGGAAGCGTCTGAGGCGCAATGCATTGCTCAAGACAAAGACGCTCGAAAGAGCCATTGCGCCAGCGGCGAGCATCGGAGACAGAAGCGTCCCGTAAGCTGGATAGAGCACGCCGGCGGCAACCGGGATCAGCGCAATGTTGTAGGCAAAGGCCCAGAACAGATTCTGACGAATGTTAACGATCGTTGCCTTAGAGAGCGCGATCGCATTCGCCACGCCGCGAAGATCACCCGACATCAAGACGACGTCGGCGCTTTCTATGGCGATGTCCGTACCCGTTCCGATTGCGATGCCGACATCCGCAGCGGCGAGTGCCGGTGCGTCATTGATGCCGTCGCCAACGAAGGCAACGCTGGCGCCATGCCGGCCGAGCCGCTTGATGGCGTCGACCTTGCCATCGGGCAGCACCTCGGCGACAATTTCGTCGATGCTGATATGCCGTCCGATCGCCTCCGCCGTGAGGCGGTTGTCGCCGGTCACCATGGCTACCCGAAGGCCAAGCGCGTGCAGCGCCTCGATCGCCTTTGGCGTCGACGCTTTGATCGGATCGGCAACCGCGATGATCGCGGCAAGCTTGCCGTCGATGGCGGCGTAGAGGGGGGTCTTGCCCTCGTCGGCAAGACGCGTTGATGCCGCGGCAAAAGCCGAGATGTCCAGGCCGAGCCGGGTCATCAATCGGTCCGCGCCGATCACGAGCTCGCGGCCTTCGATGGTTGCACTGACGCCGAAGCCAGGGATGGCGACGAAATCGTTGACATCGGCAAGCACGAGGCCGCGACGCTGGGCCGCTCGCACGACCGCCTCTGCGACCGGATGCTCAGAGCGAGCCTCGACGGAGCCGACAAGCCGCAGCACGTTCGCTTCACTGAATCCATCTGACACGATGAAATCCGTCAGGTCGGGTCGGCCCTCGGTGAGAGTGCCGGTCTTGTCGAGCGCGATGATCGTGGCGTCACGCAACGTCTGCAGTGCATCGCCTTTGCGGAAGAGCACACCCAATTCGGCAGCGCGTCCAGTGCCGACCATGATCGAGGTAGGCGTGGCGAGGCCCATTGCGCAGGGGCAGGCGATGATGAGCACCGCGACCGCGTTGACGAGCGCGAACGCGAGGGCAGGGTCCGGCCCGAAGAAGAACCAGACCGCGAAGGTAAGCACGGCAATCGCGATGACGGCTGGCACGAACCAGGCCGTGACTTTGTCCACGAGCGCTTGAATCGGCAGCTTTGCGCCTTGGGCAGCTTCGACCATGCGAATGATCTGGGCAAGCAGCGTCGCCGCGCCGACCTTGGTGGTACGGAAGGAAAAGCTGCCGGTCTTGTTGATTGTGCCGCCCACGACTTCTGCGCCGATGCCTTTGGCGACAGGCAGCGGTTCGCCTGTCATCATGGACTCGTCGATGAAGGATGACCCTTCGACGATCTCGCCATCGACGGCTATCTTCTCGCCCGGTCGCACCACGACCATGTCACCCACCCGAACTTCGGTGACTGGCACTTCGACCATAATGCCACCCCTAACGACGCGCGCCGTCTTGGGCTGCAGGCCCACGAGCTTCTTGATTGCCTCGCTGGTCCTGCCTTTAGCCTTGGCTTCCAGAGTACGGCCTAGCAGGATGAGTGTGACAATCACGGCCGCCGCCTCGTAGTAGACGTAAGCTGTGCCTGCAGGCAACACATTGGGCATGAAGGTCGCGACAAGCGAGTAAGCCCAGGCGGCACCAGACCCGAGGGCGACAAGCGCGTTCATGTCAGGCGCGGCCTTCAGCAGCGCCGGCATGCCTTTGCTGAAAAAGCGGAAGCCGGGGCCAAACAGGACCGTCGTGGTGAGTAGGAATTGCGAGCGCCAATTCCATTCGCCGAGCGTCATCATCACCCAATGATGGAACGCTGGCACGAGATGAGCCCCCATTTCGAGAACGAAGACGGGCAGCGTCAGCAGGGCTGCCCAGGTCAGCGAACGGCTAAGCGCTTGGATTTCTGAGGCGCGTCCATCGCGCTCGCGGTCCTGTCCCGGATCCGACAAGATTTGCTGCGCCTTGTAACCGGCCGCAGCCACCGCGCTTTCAAGCGTTGCGGGCTCCACGGAACCCGTCGCGACGCGGACGGTTGCGCGCTCCGTTGCAAGATTGACAGTGGCGTCAGTGACGCCGGCCACAGCCTTCAGCGCCTTCTCGATGCGCCCGACACAAGAGGCACAAGTCATTTCCTCGATCGCAAATTCGAGCGTGCCCGTGCGCGCCTGGTAACCGACGGCCGATACCGCTGCGATTACCGGAGCAAGGTCGGGCTTGCCGGCAAAGGTCACCTCGGCACGTTCCGTCGCGAGATTGACCGATGATGAGACGACGCCAGGGGCTGCGGCGATCGCCTTTTCGACGCGCCTCACGCAGGAAGCGCAGGTCATGCCTTCAATGCCAAGCTGGATCACGGGATCGGAATCGGATCCAGCTGGTGCGTCGCGAGTGATGGCGTTCATATTCCGCAACTCCATTTTTGGTGTTGCAGCGACAGATAAAGGTTCCAGTGATGGGAAGGTCAAGAGCTAAATTTCGCCTGTGATCATTTAGGCTCGTTCACAATCATTTAGGCTCGTTCACATCGAGCAACCGCCCTTGACCTTACCATCATGGGAAGGCCCATATCTGTTCGCCAGATGCGAAAAAGGAGAACTGCAATGCTGAAACTGAAAGTTCCTGACATGAGCTGCGGCCACTGCGCCAGCACGATCGAAAAGGCGGTAAAGAGCGTCGATCCTGCCGCGCGCGTGACGGTCGATCTCGGGTCATCGACAGTGGCTGTCGAGACCAAAGCGGACGAAATAACGATCCGCGACGTCATCAACGCTGCAGGCTACGACAACGAAAAAGCGGCTGCTTAAACGAACACCGCTGAGCCCGGCACGGATCATAAACGTGCCGGACCGCGTGCATTACACCATTTAAGCCGTGCCGCCCGATGCCATGAGGCGGAAATCAAGGGCGGACACATGCTCATCCAACC
>NZ_RZST01000152.1:0-12966 GCF_003997575.1 Mesorhizobium sp. M1A.F.Ca.IN.022.07.1.1 | reverse complement strand
GATCTCGCCGTCCGCGGCCTTGAGCGGCGTCATCACCAGCGTGCCGCCAGCAAGCGAGGTGGCATCTCCCATCGAGGAGACGTCGATGTCGATGCGCGCGCCCGACTGGACGAAGGGCGGCATGTTGGCGGTGACGATGACGGCGGCGACGTTCTTGGCGCGCGCGCTGCCACCTTCGGTGGCGATGCCGAGGTTCTCCAGCATGGCGCGGATCGACTGTTCGGTGAACGGCGAGTTGCGCAGGCTGTCGCCGGTTCCCGCCAGGCCGATGACCAGGCCGTAGCCGACGAGCTGGTTGTCGCGCGCGCTCTGCAGCTGGGCAATGTCCTTGATCCGCGCGGCGACCTGGCCGGGCGGCAGCGTGCTCGGTCCCGTCGAGACGCGGAACATGCGGGTGGTGGTGGCCGGATCGTATTCCGGATCGTCGTAGACGCCGCCATTTTTTTGCGCAAGTTCGCGCTTGGCCTTGGACGTGATCCCATCGGCCAATGCGGGCTGAAGACCGATCGCGGCGCTCAGCAGAAGGGCAAAGACGCGCCTCACGATGCGCCGACTCGAATCGTGCCGTCGGCCATTACCGTGCCGGAAATGATCTTGCCGCTGTCGACATTGCGGATTTTGATGAGGTCGCCGGCGGCGCCCGGCTGCAGCGTGACGCCAGCGGCGGAGATGGTCAGCGCTCCGGCGGTGAAATAGACCTGCACCGAGGCACCCTGCTCGACCAGCCAGGCGTCGCGGATGGCGGCCGCCGGAATGTAGCGGCCGGGCACGAGGGTGCGCTTGGCGACCTTGCCCTGGAGTTCCTCGGAGCGCGTCGCCATGCCGTCCGGCGTGTGCTTGCCCGGGACAAGCGTCACCTGCTTCAGCGCCGCAAGTTCGATGGTCTCGCCGGGATAGATGACCCGGTTGGGAATCAGCACGGCTTCGCCGACCGCCTGATGGGCGGCGAGCTCGTTGGCCGACTCCCCGGATCGCAAGGGAGATGGGCCCGTCTCTTGCGCAAGTGCCGGCACGCCGACGACCACCAGCGCAAGGGCCAGCACGGCGCGACGAAAAGCAGGGCATGAAGCCGGCATGGCCATCGTCGGTTACCTGATGTTCTTTGAGACCACCGAGGCCATGTCGTCAGCGGCCTGGATGACCTTCGAGTTCATTTCATAGGCGCGCTGCGCCGAGATCAGCTCGGTGATTTCCTTGACCGGATCGACGTTGGAGGACTCCAGATAGCCCTGCTCGATGGTGGCGAAGCCCGGATCGCCTGGAACGCCGACATTGGCCGGGCCAGAGGCCGCCGTCTCCTGGAACAGATTGTCGCCGAGCGGCGCCAGGCCCGCCTCATTGGCGAAGTTGGCGATCTGAAGCTGGCCGAGAAGCTGAAGGTCGGTCTGGCCGTCGATACGGGCAAAGACCTGGCCGGTCTTGTTAACGATGACCTCGACCGCGTCGGTCGGCACGGTGATCGCGGGAATGACGGTGGCACCGTCGGCGGTGACCAACTGCCCGGTGGCATTGGTGTTGAAGGCACCGGCGCGGGAGTAGAGCGTGCTGCCGTCGGCGCCCTCGATCTGGAACCAGCCGCGGCCGGTCAACGCCAGATCGAAGCTGTTGCCCGTGCTGGTCAGCTCGCCCTGTGTGTGGACGTTGCGCACGGCCGTCGTCTTGACGCCGAGGCCGATCGAAACGCCCTCGGGCACAAGCGAGGTGTTGGAGCGGTTGGGCACCCCTTGGGTGCGGTCGACCTGGTAGAGCAGGTCGGAGAATTCGGCGCGCGCCCGCTTGTAGCCGGTGGTGTTGATGTTGGCGATGTTGTTGGCAATGACTTCCAGATTGGTCTGCTGGGCGTTCATGCCGGTCGCGGCGATGGCAAGGGCTTTCATGACGCGGTCCTAGATACTCATGCGGCTGATTTCGAGATAGGCCGAGACGACCTTGTCGCGGATGGCGATCGTCGTCTGCAGGGCCTGCTGGGCGCTCAGCACCGCATCGGCCACTTGGCGGGTGTCCGCGTCGCCCTTCAGCGCCTGGATCGACATCTGCTCGGCGTTCTGCAGCGTGTTGACGGTCTTGGTCGCAGCCTGGCTGAGAGCCTCCGCAAAGCTGCTGCCGACGCCTTCGCCTGCTTTGGTGCCGACGCCGCCCTGAAGCAGGCCCGGCGAGGCGGCCTCCGTGCCGTCGATTGCCGGTTTGAACTGTAGTGCCCCGATACCGCCGATCATTACTGGTTCCTCATCAGGTCGATGGTCATGGAAATCAGATCGCGAGCCTGCTTGATGACCTGCAGGTTGGCCTCATAGGAGCGGTTGGCCTCGCTCATGTCGGCCATTTCGACCAGCACGTTGACGTTGGGCATCTTCACGTACCCTTTTGCGTCGGCGGCCTCGTTGCCGGGCTGGAACTCGATCGGGAAGTCCGACGGGTCGCGCGCGATCGAGCTCACCTCGACCAGCGAACCACCGCTCGTCCGGTCGAGCTCGGACTGGAAGCTGATCGTCTTGCGGCGATAGGGATCGGCGCCAGGCGTGTTGCCCGTCGATTGCGCATTGGCGAGGTTCTCCGACACCACACGCAGACGCTCCGACTGGGCGCCAAGGCCGGATGCCGCGACTTTAAGGGCTGCGGTCAGGGCGTCCATGGTCAGCTCTTCACCACCATCGTCATCATCGAGTGGAAGGCTTTGACGATCGCCGTGTTGAGCTCGAAGGAGCGGCGCACTTCGCCGGCCTTCATCAGCTCGTCCTCGAGCACCACCGTGTTCTTCGACGGCATTATCGAGCCCGTGACATCCTCCGGCTTGAGATTGAAGCCGGCATTGGTCCCCTCGGCGCCCAAATGGCCGGTCTGGGTGGCCGCCAGCGTCACCGCAGTCCGGTCGAGGACCTTTTCGAACGGTTCGACGTCGTTTGCCGTGTAGCCCGGCGTGTTGGCATTGGCGATGTTGGATGCGATCGCGGACTGGCGCACGGCCAGCCATTGCGACTGCCGGGTGGCGAGGTCAAAGAGGTTGACGGGTTCCATGGGACTCTCCGGGCGAGTACGCACAAGACTAGGCCGCCAGTCTTGCGCGGACCTTGCGCGGAGCGAGCCCGCGGCCCGTTACGAGACCATCACCTGGAAAGCTGGATCACCTTGTTGGCATCGGTGATGATCACCCACTTGCCACCGCGCTGCTCGATCGCGGCGACGCGGCTGGAGTCCGGCAGGACGGAGCCGCGCTGGACGATCCACAGGCCGGTGTCGTCCTCGATCATCGCGCGGCCATTGGCGACATGCACCATCCTGAATTCCGCCGCGGCCGCAGGGAAGGGCTGGTCGCCAGGCGCCGGCGGGGGTTCGTCCTGCACCGTTCCGGTGGCCAGCAGGTCGATATCGGCGTTGGGAACGTCCTTGGCCGTCAGCGGTCCGCTGCGTTCGGCCGCGACGCCGCCGCCGTCGCGTCCCGAATTGCTGCCGCTGCCGCCGAACTTGATGGTCTGAACGCCGAACTGCTCCTGGTTGAAAAAGATATACCAGGGAAACAGCGCGCAGATCAGGCCGAGCGTGATGCCGAGCGCTGCGACGACGAAATCGCTGCGCCGGTCCGCTTTCCTGTTGGCCAGGCGGGGGAACTGGACCGGCGGCGGCTGCGGCCACTCCACCTTTTTCGGGAACAGGCCGTTGATGAGCGAGTCGCGGCTGGCGTCGGCCTCCTCGGCGGCCTTGGCCTCGTCAATCATCTCACGCAGCATGCGCTCGGTCTGTTGCAGGTCAGTCTCCTTGATCGCCATTCTGCTTCCCCTTGAGATGGCGGGCGAGATCGGTGAACGGATCGGCCGATGCGCGATCCCTCGGCGACTGCGTGAGCGCCTCGTAGATCAGCGGCACCTGGCGCACGGCGATGTCGAGCTCGGCGTCGGCGCCGCCCTGATAGGCGCCGAGCAGACGGATGTCGCGCGTGTCCTCGAAGCGCGCGATCATCGCTTTCAGCCTTGTCACCAGCATGCGCTGCTCCGCGCTCCAGGCCTTGTCGGCGAGACGTGAGATCGACGACAGCGGATTGACCGGCGGGTAGCGTCCCTGCTCGGCGATCGCGCGGTCGAGCACGACGTGGCCATCGAGGATGCCGCGCACCGAATCGGCCACCGGATCGTTGTGGTCGTCGCCGTCGACCAGCACCGAGATGATGGCGGTGATCGAGCCTTTGCCCTCGGCGCCTGGTCCGGCGCGCTCGAGCAGCTTGGGCAGATCGGTGAAGACCGATGCCGGGTAGCCGCGCGCGACCGGGGGCTCCCCGGTGCCCGTCGCCACCTCGCGCAGCGCATGGGCAAAGCGGGTGATCGAATCCAGCACGAGGAGCACGCGATGGCCCTGGTCGCGGAAATGCTCGGCCACACGCATGGCTGTGTCGGGCGCGCGCCGGCGCATCATGGCGCTCTCGTCGCTGGTGGCGACGACCGCGACGGTCTTGGCCATGCTGTCGGCGCCGATGGTGTCCTCGAGGAATTCGCGCACCTCGCGGCCGCGCTCGCCGATCAGCGCCACGACCACCGTGTCGAAGGCCTCGGCGCCGGCGAGCATGGCAAGCAGCGTCGACTTGCCGACGCCTGAGCCGGCGAAGATGCCGAGCCGCTGGCCGAAGCAGAGCGGCGTGAAGATGTCGATCACCCGCACTCCGGTCAGAAAGCCGGTGTCGACCCGCTGCCGCGACATGGCGCCGGGCGTCAATGTGTCGGCGCTGCCGGCGGCATTCGGCCTGACCAGCGGCGGGCCGCCGTCGATGACGCGAGTCAAAGCGTCGATGGCGCGCCCGCGCCAGGAAACATCCGGCGCGACCGCGAGTGGGCCGCGCCGGAAAACGGTGTCGCCGATGCCGGCATCGGCGTGGCGCTCGAACGGCGCGACCACCACCTCGTCGCGGCCTATCCTGACGATCTCGCCGCGGCGCGTGCCGGTCTTGCCGCGCTGCTCGACGATGTCGCCGAGCCTGGCAATGTCCGAAAGGCCGCGCACCTTGTAGTGAGTGGGCGAGATCTCGACGACGCGGCCGCCGCGGCTGAGCAGCGTTTCCCGGTTGTCGAACCGCCGCCAGATGCGTTCGAGCGCGGCCAGCCGATCCGTGGGACCGGCGTCTGCAAGCTTCTCAGGCGCGCGGAGCAGGGACGAGCCGTTCGCCATCCCGTTACTTGTCGCCGAGCGTCTTAATCGCATCGTCGGTGGACGAAGCACTCTGCCGGATCAGCGCAGCCGTATTCTCGAAGGCGCGCTGCACCTGGATCAGCCGGGTCATCTCCAGCACCGGATTGACGTTGGATTCCTCGAGAAACCCTTGAGCTACGCCGACATCGGAGCGGTCGGTGACCGGTTCCGGGGTCCGCGCGGGAACGATGCCCGAATTGCCGTAGCGGACGAAATTGGCGCCGGGGTCGAAATCGTAGAGGCCGATGGCGCCGACGAGCTGGTCGTTTTGGCGTAGCGAGCCATCGGCGCCGGCCTTGGGCGGACCGTTGCGCGGATCGAGCTGGATCGGCGCGCCGCCGCTGTCCAGCACCGGATAGCCTTCGATCGACATCAGCTCGCCGTTCTCGTTCATGGAGAAACGGCCGTCGCGGGTCATCACCGTGCCGGCCGGCGTCTCGATGGCGAACCAGGCGTCGCCTTGGATGGCGAAATCGAAAGGATTGCCGGTTTCGGTCAGCGAGCCGTGCGCGCTGGAAAGATAGGTCTTGCCGGAGGATGCGAAGGATACCGACTTCGGCCCGGTGCCGGAGACCACGTCCTCGAATTTCACGCCGGTGGCGCGAAAGCCGATGGTCGAAGCGTTGGCGACATTGTCGGCGATGGTGTCGAGACGGCGTTCGAGCGCAATCTGCGAAGATAGGGCGACGTAGAGACTGTCCTGCATGGTGTTCTCAGAACTTCAGCTTCTGCATGGCCATCATCAGATCGGTCGAGATGCCGACCGTGGTCGGCTGCGCGAACAGCACGCTGACCGAGGCCACGGCAGTGGTCGTCGGGTTGTTGATCTCCCACAGGCTGGTGAAGCGGGTAAGGAAGGTGTTCAGCTTGTCGGGATCCTTGAAGTCGGCGATATCGAGCTTCTGCTCGAACATCTGCGCCTGCTTGTCGATGTCGGCCGACGCGATGGAGTCGGGCAGGCCGAGAGCCGTGCGCACCACGCTCGAAAGGGCCGTGTCGGCGAGCACGTCATACCAGCTGTTGATGTCAGGCGCCTTACGCTGGAAATAGAGCGCCAGCCGCACGCCCTGATTGGTCTCGCCGGCATTCTCCTCCAGCGTCTGGCGCATGTATTTGTCGACCGCGCCTTGCTGGGCGGAAGGATAGAGCGTGGCGGTCGAGCCGTAAGCCGCAAAGTTGAACGCTTTGACGAAGTCGGCGTAACGTTTGTCGCTCAGCTTGTTGGCGAAGCTGTCGGAGTCGGACACGCCTTCCTTGAGCGCCTTGACCATGAAGGCCTTGGCATAGGCCATGTCTTCCAGCCCGTACGCCTTCATCGCGTAGTTGAACAGCCGAGTGTTGTTGACGAAATCGTCGATGCCTTTGACGTTGCCGATATTGGCCAAATAGTAGTCGGTGTCACGCTTCACGACGGGCTGCGACTCGACCTGGTCGATTGCCTTTGGGATGTCCTTGGCGATGAGCTGATAGCTCGTATAGGTGTTCAACATCTGCGCCTCCGCCCGAAGCTTTCCGGTGACGATAGCGATGCTTCCTTGTGCGAGGCTGAATCGGTTCCGCATCGCGATTCAAGCCTCACACAAGGCACGAGGACTATCCCTGATCCCCGACGTGACATGCGGAAGGACCTGTCGTGGGTATTCTGATCGGACTTGTGGTGACGCTTGGCTGCGTGCTCGGTGGCTTCATGGCCATGGGTGGGCATCTGCATGTGCTGATCCAGCCTTGGGAAGCGGTGGTCATCTGCGGCGCAGCGCTCGGCACTTTCCTTGTCGCCAACCCGATGAAGACGGTCAAGGACACCGGCAAGGGCATTCTCGAGGCCTTCAAGCAGGCCGTGCCGAAGGAGCGCGACTATCTCGAAACGCTTGGCGTCCTGCACAGCTTGATGCGCGAGTTGCGATCGAAGTCGCGCAGCGAGGTCGAGGCGCATATCGACAATCCGGAAGAGTCGGCGATCTTCCAGGCGTTCCCGACGGTGCTCAAGAACCACGACCTGACGCATTTCATCTGCGACTATTGCCGCATCATCATCATCGGCAATGCGCGCTCGCACGAGATCGAGGCGCTGATGGATGAGGAGATCCAGACGATCCGCACCGACAAGCTGAAGGCCTATCACGCGATGGTCGCGGTCGGCGACGGCCTGCCGGCGCTCGGCATCGTCGCGGCCGTGCTCGGCGTGGTGAAGGCGATGGGCGCGCTCGACCAATCGCCGGAAATTCTCGGCGGGCTGATTGGTGCTGCGCTCGTCGGAACCTTCCTCGGCATCTTCCTGTCCTATGCCGTGGTCGGTCCGGTCGCCACCAAGATCAAGACGGTGCGCGAGAAGAAGAACCGCCTCTACATCATCGTCAAGCAGACGCTGCTCGCTTACATGAACGGCGCCTTGCCGCAGGTCGCGATCGAGTTCGGCCGCAAGACCATCTCGTCCTATGAGCGTCCGACGATCGATGCCGTCGAGCAGAGCACGATGAACACCGGCACCGCCGAGAAGAAGGCGGCCTGAGCATGCAGAACTTCAGCCGGGGCCGCTTGCCGTCATGACCAGTCCGGCAAGTCCGTCGCAAACCCGGGCTCTCATCATCGAGCGTCTCGTCGGCGACAGCGGCGAGGCCGCGCAGGTGATCGGCGTCGGCCGAGGCATGGCCGAGCGCTCGCTCCCGCTACTGCAGAAAGCCCTTTCCGGAGAGCTTGGCGCGCCGGTCACCGTCGACCTGCAGGCGGTCGAAGTGGGACGTGTCCCCGATGCGCGTATGCGCGCGGGCGAAACCTTCGCCATGACCATCGTTCCGTCGCCGACGTCGGCCGACGCCATGACGCTCGTCATGGACGCGCCGGCGATCGCCGTCATGGTCCAGGCGCTGTTCGGCGGGGACCCGGATCAGCCGGTGGCGCCGATCGAGCGCGACCTGTCACAGATCGAGACCGACGTCGCCACCACCGTCTTCCAAGAGGTTGCGATGGCGCTGAACGGATCGGGCCGGCGTTCTCTCGAGCTGCGCCAGCCTGTCCCGAGGGCGATGTCCGGCAACGAGGCGAAACGGCGCGTGCTGCGCGACGGGGCGGCGGTTCGCATCATCTATGGCATCTCGACGCCGACCGACACCGGCACGGTGACGGTGATGATCCCGCAGCGAATCCTTTTGGCGACCCGCGGCGCCACCGCCGATCACGGCGGCGACCTGACGACGGAATTCGACTGGCGAGCCCGCTTCTCGGAAGAAGTGATGCGCTCGGCCGTGCGGCTCGAGGCCACCATGCCGCTCGCCCGGCTGTCGCTTGGCGATCTCGCCGCCTTCCAGCCCGGACAGGTGATCGAGTTCGAGGAAGATGCGCAACTGCAGGCAAAGCTCAGCGCGCGCGACAAGACGCTGTTTGTCTGCGAGTTCGGCAAGCTCGGACAGAACTACACGGTCCGCATCCGGCATCCCCACGATGGCGGGCAGGATTTCATCGACGGATTGGTGCCGGGCTGAGGCCTGGCTTGGGATTATTGGAGACGAGGCATGGCAAAGACCAACTTGGAAGCCGAACCCGAAGCCGACCAGCCGGACGAGCAGCTCGACCGCGCCATCGAGGAATTGCGCGGCGTGCTGCGGGAGGAGGAGAACCGCCCCAACGCTGCCCTGCAGGCCGGCGCCAACTCCTCGATCATCATGACGATTCCGGTCGATGTGCAGATCATTCTGGGCAGCACCGAAATGCCGGTGTCGGAGCTGATGGCGCTGCAGAAGGGCTCGACGGTAGCGCTCAACCGCCGCATAGGCGAGCCGGTCGACGTGGTGGTCAACGGCCGCAGAATCGCGCGTGGCGAGATCACGGTGCTGGAAGACGATCCGTCGCGCTTCGGCATCAGGCTTACCGAAATCAACGCTGCTACCAAGAGCGCCTGAGCATGGACGGCGAGAGCATTCACCGGCAGCGGAGCCAGGCCCAATGACGTCGTTGACGCTGACGCGCCCGCAAAAGGCCGCCGCCATCCTGGTGGCGATGGGCAAGCCCTCGGCCAGCCGGCTGCTCAAATTCTTCAAGCAGGAGGAGCTGAAGGCGTTGATCGAGGGCGCGCGGCTGCTGCGCACCATTCCGCAAACCGACCTGGAGCGCATCGTTGCGGAATTCGAGGCCGAGTTCACCGAGGGCGCAGGCCTGCTCGATTCGGCGGACCGGATGGACACGATCCTCAACGAATCGCTGTCGCCGGAGGAAATGAGCGCGATCATGGGCGAGAAGAAGTTCGAGCCCGCTCCTGAGGGACCGCCGCCGATCTGGCCGGATCTGGAAAAGCTCGAGCCGACGCGCCTGGGCACCTTCCTCGCCGGCGAACACCCGCAAACGTCCGCCATGGTGCTGTCGAAGCTTGCGCCGCAGACCGCGGCCAATGTGCTGCTGACGATGGAAAAGCCGATACGCAGCCAGATCATCAAGCGCATGGTGACGATGGCCAACATTCCGGATGCGGCAGCCAGGATCGTCGAGAACCAGTTGCGCGCCAGCGTGCTTTCGCAAAAAGCGACCAGGGACACCTCGGTCGGCCAGGAGCGCGTCGCCAGCGTGCTCAACGAGATGGCCAAGCCCGAGCTCGACGAACTCATGCAGGATCTGGAGGAAGCGGGCACGCCCGATCTGGCCGGGGTCAGGTCGCGGCTGTTTGCCTTCGACGACTTGCCGCTGCTCGCCCAGAAGGCGCGCGTGCTTCTGTTCGACGGGCTGTCGACGGAGCTCGTCACACTGGCTTTGCGCGGCGCGCCGGCGGAGCTTACCGAATCCGTGCTGTCGGCGATCGGCGCACGCTCGCGCCGCATGATCGAATCCGAGCTCGGACAGGGATCGGAAGGTATCGCGCTGGCCGACATCATGGCGGCGCGAAAGACGATCGCCGTGGCGACCATTCGTCTCTCGCGGCAGGGAGCATTCGAGCTTCCCTCGATGCAGACCACTGCCGAAGCCGCCTGACGACAGCAATGCGGTCAGGGCATCATGGCTGAGGCGGTCGACAAGGATTCCAAAACCGAGGAAGCCACAGAAAAGAAGATCCGCGACACGATCGAGCAGGGCAAGCTGCCTCACTCGCGCGAGACGGCGATCTTCGCTTCCTTCCTCGCCATACTGGTGTTCAGCGTCTTTTACGCCAAGGACGCCATCGTCAATCTCGGCATGTTCCTCGCCATGTTCCTGGAAAAGCCGGAAGCTTGGCCGATGGACACCGAGACCGACGTCATCGAGCTCTACAGGACCGTGCTGTTCGAAATCGGTCGCGCCGTCGTCAGCCTGCTGGTGCTGCTGGTGGTCGCCGGCGTCGGCGCTTCGGTGTTCCAGAACATCCCGCAATTCGTCGGCGAACGGATCCGGCCGCAGCTGTCGCGCATTTCGATCGCCAAGGGCTGGAGCCGCCTGTTCGGCGTGCAGGGCTTTGTCGAATTCGCCAAGTCGCTGGCCAAGCTTGCCTTCGCCATCGCCGTGCTCGCCTTCACGCTGTCGGAAGATCACCGCAGGCTGCTCGCCGGCATGATCACCAACCCGGTGTCGTTCGGCATGGTCATCCGCGGCATCTTCGTCGACATATTGGTGGCGATCGTCTTCGTCATGGGGGCGGTCGCGGTCGCCGATATCGTCTGGTCGCGCTTCCACTGGCGGCGCGACCTGCGCATGACCAAGCAGGAAGTGAAAGACGAGCTGAAGCAGTCGGAAGGCGATCCGATCGTGAAGTCGCGCCTGCGCTCGCTGGCGCGTGACCGGGCGCGGCGGCGTATGATGACGGCGGTGCCGCGCGCGACGCTCGTCATCGCCAATCCGACCCACTATTCCATCGCGCTGAAATATGTGCGCGAAGAGGACTCCGCTCCGCTGGTGCTCGCCAAGGGCCAGGATCTGGTGGCGCTGAAAATCCGCGAGATCGCGAGAGAGAACAACATCCCGATCTTCGAGGACGTGGCGCTTGCCCGCTCCATGTACAAGCAAGTTTCAGTTGATAGCGTGATCCCGTCGCAATTCTACCAGGCGGTCGCCGAATTGGTGCGGATCGTCTACTCGAAGAAGGCCGAGCGAAAAGTAACCCAATGATCGGACGCTGTTTCTATCCATGAACCGGCAACCACACGCCAATTCACGCGAGCAGATCGTCGCCAATGCCATCCAGGACGTGGTGGGCGAGCTGCGCCTGATCGAGGTCGCGGATTATATCGCCTTTATCCGGCTGGAGCATTTCGCCTGCCTGTCGGACCTGGTGGACTCGGCTGCGGAGCTCTATTTCCAGCCGGGCACGCTCAGGCTCGGTCATGGCGGCGAAGCGCATGTCGACTGGAGCGGCAGCCCGCGCATCGTGCTCGATCTCGAGCTTCGGCCGCGCGGCGTAACCGTCTATTTCCAGCTGATGCTGACCGGGCAGGGCACGTCCGTGATCGTCAATTACGTCTCTTTCGAGAAGCCGGGCGAGACGCCGGAGCACAACACCGCCCTGCTCGAGGACGCGATCGACGAGGCGCGCATCCGGAGGACCGAGCCGCTCGCTTTTCCCTGACGATGTTTCAGGTCTCGGCGCCTGGCCTGGGCGAGCTACTCGATCAGGCCAAGGCGCAGCGCCTTCGCGACCGCCTGGTTGCGGTTGACAGCGTTGAGCTTCTGCGTCGACTGGGTGAGATACTGGTTGGCGGTGTGCACCGACAGTTTCAGGAGCTTCGCGATCTCCTCGCTGGTGTTGCCGTTGGCGGTCAGCTTCAGGCATTCGAGTTCGCGCTTGGAAATGGCGCGCGTCCTGCCGGTTTCGCTTGGACGGATGCGGGCGACCGACGCAAACAGGGCAAAGCAGCGCGCGTGGATTTCACATAGCGTGTCGTCCGAAAGGGTCATATCCGGCCCCAGGAAGACGAGTAGCCCGCACTGGCCGCGCTCCGCATGCACCGGAAAGGCGATGCCGTCGGTGCCGGGCGCGAGCGGCGCGGTCGGTTCGGACCATGCCAGGCTCTCCAACCTCTGCTGCGAAACGGCCATGCCGCTGTCGGCCCACCAGCGCGGCGTCGTCGAGATGCGGCTGTGGCGCACCATTTCCTCGCCGCTGGCGCCCGAGATGAATTTGGTGGTGAGGCCGGTCGACGGATAATCCGAATCGAAGCAGGCGACCAGGCGCGCTCGCTCCAGCGAGGGGCTGACGAAGAACAGTCCGAAACCAGAAGCGTTGATATCGACCGCGATCCAGCGGCAGCGGCGCACGGCGTCCGGAATGGTCACCGCGTGATGCGTCTCCGATCCGAGCGAGAAGGCGCCGAACGGATTGCGCTGCTCGTTGAAAAGGGCGGCAGCGGCCTCTTTGATCTGTGCGTGCTTCAAATGATGCCGCTCCTGATAGCGGTCGCAATCGCCATCGCGCGGTTCGAAGCCGCGAATTTCTGGATGGCATGCGTGATGTAGCTGTTGACGGTGTTCGACGAGACGCCAAGGATGAGGGCCACCTCGTCGGTGGTCTTGCCCTCCGATACCCAGAACAGGCATTCGCGCTCGCGGTCCGACAGCGGATCCTGCATGGATGCCGCGGCGATCAATTGCGGGATGCTGGATAACGCGTAGCAGCATTTCAGCTGCGCCTTCATCAAGGCCGTAAGGTCGATCTTGGCGGGCTCGGCGGCGGAAAACAGCACGAAAAGGCGCTGGCGGCCGACATTCAACCTCAGCGAATAGATCTCGGCGTGGCCGAGCACATCGAGCAGCCGCGCTTCCTCGCCGCTCAGTAGCGCGCCGGCGTCGGGCGCATGCGCCGCGACCAATGGCTTGGGGCGCACGCCCGGCGCTGCCGTCAGC
>NZ_RZST01000151.1:0-12970 GCF_003997575.1 Mesorhizobium sp. M1A.F.Ca.IN.022.07.1.1 | reverse complement strand
GCCACCGTTTGCTCCGTCCAGGGAAGCCGCAATAGCCTTTTGCCCGCTTCCTATGAACCAGCGCACAAGCTTGAGCTCTGCGAGAATCAGGCTGCAAGCAAGCCGCCGATAGCGCTGCAACGCGGCGCTGCTTTTCTCCTCGATCATGCTGTTGGCCAGTTGTCGCGGCGGCAACGGCCTCGGGGCGAGCCGCGGGCGGCGCGGAACCGGTCGGCGCTGACACTTCGGTCCGGCTCAGGCTCGCCGGCGGAAGCGCCTTGTGGGCTTTGACCAACGCCTCCAGGCGGCAACGGCAAGCGGCACCGGGGCGCGACCGTTGAGCCAGTGCGCCACATCGGCCGGGGCAAGACTGAGTTCCTCAGCCAGGTCGGCTGCATCCCACCACCTTCATGCATTCTCGCAATCGCCCCGCAATCACACGACCCTCATCTGCATCGGCGGCTCGTCGATGCAGCGCGGGATCTGAAATGATTTCGCCTGCTTGGCGAGCTTTCGGTTCAGCCCTTGGCCGGCGTAGCCGCTGCCGATACCTGCTGCGCCGCCAGGAACATCAGTGTTGAGGCGGCGGTGCGGCGTCTCCAGCCGGCGGTTTCGGCCGCGTCGAGCAGTCCAGCAAGCAGCGGCTGCAGCGCTTCTCGGCACTCCGCCTCATATGCGAGGAACTCGCTCGGCACATGTGTCGGCGTCGGGACTGGACCGGTGCCGCTCATCACATCCATGATGGCCTCCCAATCTTTCCTGAGACCCACTCCCGGAGCGGGGCTCGCGATCTTGCGCATCTCGAGCTAATTTTGCCTTCTTCCAATTTCAAGAGGGTGCCGCAAATTTTGGCGCTCTCGATCGTAGAGTGCTAGTGCGCTGAAAACATGCGGTAATTCGATCGCGAGGGCCTTGAATTCGCGATTGAGCTTAACAAAATTAACGGCTGTCGGCGCCGCCGGGACAGTTGAGAAATTGGCACCCGAAACAAGGAGTTTTTGATACGGAGGACAGAAATGGACCGACAGACACTTTCGCCGATCATTCCTTCCCTTGCTCCCGAAATATCAGACCTTTCGCTCGACCGGTTGCTGTCGCCGGCCAGGCATTTTCAGCACCCGCAGGATGTGCTGGAGGACGGCTCACTAGATATATGGGAAAAGCGGGCGATCCTGTCGTCGTGGGCATCCGACGCTTGCGCCGTGGAATCCAAGCCGGCGCTGCGCCAGCCGCCGGGCACCGAGCGGCCGGTCTCCTTCGACGACATCATGGATGCGCTGCGCCGGCTCGACGCGGCTGCCCCGCTGCCTGACGGCTCCGGCGATGAGGACCACCGGCAGCTGGTCGACCGGCTGAGCGCGTGAGGCGATCGCGTGCTGCCGTCAGCGGGAACCCGCTATAGGCAAGAAGGGCTCCGAGTCGGGCGACCGCACCGTATCCGGCTCGGACTGCCCCGCTCGCGTTCGTCCTCATCTTTAAGAGCATTGCAACAATTGTGAGCGACGAGGGCATGGGAGCGGATATAAGGCTTCTGTTGTCGCCCGCAGTATCGACCGGACACGGGCGCTGAAGTCAATTCAACTCCACAGGGAGAGAGCCATGACCAGGCGCTCTGCTAATTTCATTTCCGCTTTTGAATTTGAGATCATCCGAGAAGTCTTCCGGCGTTCGGTCGTAGAGGATTGTCTTCCGAGACAAGACTGGGAAAGCCGTGCAAATGGGCTTGTCCGCAGCTTCATAGGCGTTCAACCTCCGGCCGAGGTCATCGCCGCATTGCTCAATTCCATGGGTCGACAAGATGCCCGCCGACCGGAGCCGGCGGGCTACTCAAGCTGGCTCAATTCCCCGCAGCCCTGAGCTACAAACTGCCCAGCTCCGTCTCGTTGCCCGCTCGTCAGCCGACCTGCCCTCGCCGACGGCGTAGGCGTCTGAGGTCATTTGTTGAGGTTTTTTCGGGCTGGGGCCGGGCGAATAGGTCAGCGTGATCCGCTTGCCGCCGCAGACCGCGCATTTCATTTTCGGCCTCAAGTCCCACGTCATTGCGGGAGCGTCAGGGCCGAAGCGGTCGCGCAGCGCCGGCGGATCGAGCCTCTGATGGCGATGGCAATCGAGGCAGCCACCGGTAACAGCCATGCCCACGTCGATGCGTCCTTGCAGCGTCCGGCCGTCATGTTGGTGGTTCAAGGCAGGTTCGACCTTTCGGCTGAATTTCCATGTATTAGCAGATGCGCATATATTCGCGCGCCGGCCATCTATGTCTCCTGCCGGCCAAGGCCCGGTGGCCGCACCCAAACGCCGCACCCAAAGGCTACCGGGCCGCAACTCGTCTGATCGACGTTGGAAGGTTCCAGCCTTGCACGGCACAGCTACGGCGGCGGAGCCCACGGCGGTTCGAGGGCTGGTGATCCTAAATAGTGCTGGCGAGGAACAACCTGTCTTCTTTCGCCGTGGCGATAGCTCTGGCGATAGCCGCGCGATGCGCCTACGCGCTCACTTGGTCTCCAGGCGCCAATGAGTTGCTGGTGCGCGCCCCGTGGGGCTTAGAGGTTTAGCTCCGCCGTGTAAGACCAACGTCCAACCTTCCAACTCAAAGGTCGCATCGACGAAACATATTGCCAGCTATGCCATTGGAGTCGGGACTGGCGAGTAACATGTCCCTTCATCGTCAGTCAGTTGTTGTGATCAACCACCCGCCGCGACCTGCGAAGCGGCGGGTGTTTCATTGGGAGAAAGCGCTGTGCAACTGGGCGAGATGATTGCCAACCTCTGCGCCGCCATCCTCCTGATGTGCCTTGTCGCCACTGTGTTCCTGCTGGCAGGCAAGCCTCTCTGGCCTGATGAAGGGGCGAAGATGGTAATCCTCCTGCCGCCGGACGCCATGACGACCGCGTCAGTCGCGAGGCCAACGCACGCGCGTCTACCTGATCACGTCGATGCCGGTCTGGTAGAGCCAAGGCCCGATTAGCGCCCCTGGGCGAGCGCAGTCTCGGGAGAAGCCCGCGCCGCCGCGCCCGCTTGCCGCGACCCGGAAGGCGAGACGCTACACTTCCCGCTGAAGCACCGCGGCATGGATCTATTCGGCGGCTATTCTGAGACCGGATTTGGTGGCTAGCAGAACCGCGGTTTCATCAACCGCCTGCGCCGCTCGCTTCAGGATCAGTTCGGACCGAAGCACACCATCGGTGAAGTCTTTGTCGGTCGCGTACACGGCTGTGGGCAGCGCGAAGGCCTCGAAGAAGCCAAATAGCGGCCTGAGTTGATGCTCAACGACAAGGGCATGGCGCTCGCCGCCCCCGGTGGCTGTGAGAAGCACGGGCTTACCTCTCAAGGCCGTTGGATCGAGCAAGTCGAAAAAATGCTTGAACAGCCCGGTATAGCTACCCTTGTATGTCGGAGAGCCGACGACGAGCACGTCCGCGGCGACAACATCTGCAACTACGGTTTGGGCTTGCGCGTCGAGGTCGCGCTGCGATTTGGCGGCCCCCAGCGAGGGACCGACATCCTCGACATCATAGGTTCGATGGGAAAGGTGGTGGCGGCCTGCGATGTTCTGAACGACGAGGTCGACGAAAGCGCGGGTCTTCGAGGGTCGGCTGAAGTTCCCCGAAAAACCGACGATTGATGGATTTGACATAAGCCGAACTCCGATGGTCAAACTCAGATGTAAGCGGGCCTGGCACGGCACCAGCGATGCTGCGCGCACCACTTCTCTCCTCGACCTGCCTAAGACGCCGCTACTCGGACGCCCGCGCCCCGGCCGCGCCCAAACTCCAGATCCCAGCCGCGCTCCTTAAGGGGCAACTCACCCTGCAGTCCGAGCCGTGGAAACAGCAGCTCGGCAACATTGAAAGCTTCCTCCAGATGCGGATAGGCCGAGGCAATAACCGTCTCCACCCCTATCTCTTGATATTCGCGAATGCGGGCAGCAACGCTTTCCGCACTCCCGACAAGCGCGGTGCCGGCACCCCCTCGGACGAGACCCAATCCGGCCCATAGATTGGGAGCTATAACCAGCTTGTCGCGGCGTCCCTGGTGCAGAGCGGAGATGCGCTTTTGCCCGACCGACTCCGAAACCTTGGTGAATTGATGCTGGGCTTCAGCGATCACGTCGTCGGTGACGCGGCTGATCAGTCGATCCGCCGCCGCCCAAGCCTCCTCCTCCGTTTCACGCACGATCAGGTTTATGCGCAATCCGAAGCGGATCTTGCGACCTTGAGCCGCCGCTCGTGCCCTGACCCTGTCGAACTTCTCCTTCACCTGCTCGACGGGTTCACCCCAACTCAGATAGACGTCCGTGTGTTTGGCGGCGACCTCGATGCCCGCCTCCGAAGACCCGCCGAACCAAAGTGGCGGATAGGGTTGCTGGACCGGCGGGAAAGATATGTCGATGCCGTGAGCAGATAGATACTTGCCCTCGAAGTCCGCCGGCTCTCCGGACAGGATACGGCGCCAGATCGTGAGGAATTCATCAGTCTGGGCATAGCGCTCGTCATGACCGAGCTTGTTGCCGTCGCCGGCAAGGTCGGCCGGATCAGCGCCGGTAACGACGTTGAGCAGCACCCGGCCGCCGGAAATGCGGTCCAGCGTGGCCGCATGGCGCGCGAACAGTGCCGGCGTCCCGCTCCCCGGCCGCAGCGCCACCAGGAATTTCAGCCGTTCGGTCAGCGGGATCAGCCCGGCGGCCACGATCCAGGCGTCCTCACACCGTGTTCCGGTTGGCAGGAGCACGCCCTTGAAGCCAAGCCGATCGGCGGCTTGCGCGATCTCCTTGAGATAGCCGAAGGTTGCCGGCCGGTGCCGCTCGTCGGTGCCGAGATAGGGGCCGTCGCCATGGGTCGGCAGGTACCAGTAGATATCGAGCGGGCGGGTGCTGTTGCCGGACATCGGATTGTCTCCTTCAATGATTGCGGAATCTATGGGAGCGAGCCTCACAGCTTGCCCTTCCAGGGGATGAGGCGATGTTCCAGCCAGCGCATGCCGCTGGTGAAGGCGAAGGCGAGCACGGCGATGACGATGAGGCCGACGAACACGACGTCGGTCGCCAGGAAATTGGCCGCCGACATGATCATGTAGCCGAGCCCGGACTGGGCTGCGATCAGCTCGGCCGCGACCAGCGTCGACAGTCCGGCGCCGATGGCGATCTTCAGGCCGGTCAGGATTTCCGGCAGAGCGGACGGCAGGATGATGCTGGTGAAGAGTTGCAGCCGGGTGGCGCCGAGCGACAGCGCGGCGTTGATGCGTTCGACGGGCACCGACCGCACACCCGCCTGTGCCGCGAAGCAGATCGGCGCGAAGGTCGACAGCGAGAGCAGAACGATCTTGGATGTTTCGCCGATACCGAGCCATATGATCAGCAGCGGCAGGTAGGCCAGCGGCGGCAAGCCCCAGTAGAGATCGATCGGCACGCTGAAGATGCCCTTTACCCAACGATTGAGCCCCATGAGCAGGCCAAGCGGAATGCCGACGAAAATGCCGACGCCGAGAGCAGCGGCAATGCGGCCGAGGCTTGCCAGCGTGTGGTCGAGCAGCGTGCCATTGGCATAGCCATCCGCCGCGACGGCGTTGAACTGGGTCAATACGTCGGCCGGCGATGGCAGGAAGAGCGGCGATGCCCAGCCGAGTTGCGCTGCGAGTACCCACAATGCGATCAGCCCCGCCACCGTCACCAGGCTGATGCCGAACGTGCTTGCCGATGCTGAGCTGCGCGGCCGGGGAGACGGCCTCAGTTGAGCCGTGGCGGGAGGGAACGGGGTTCGGGAATTGGCGGCGAGCGTCATTGCAAGGTTCCTCTGCGGGCGCCTTCCGGCTGGTGGATGAGCGAGCGGATTTCCTGCCGCAGCTCGATGAAGCGCGGGCGGGACTGGATCGGCCCGATATCGCCGCTTTCGACGAAATCGCGCACGAAATCGGCATCGAAGCGCGCAACGATGCGGCCCGGCCGGGGTGACATCACGACGATGGTCGTGCCGAGTGTGAGGGCTTCCTCGATCGAATGGGTGATGAACAGGATCTGCTTGCCGGTTTTGGCCCAGACCGAAGCCAGAAGCTGCTGCATCGTCTCGCGGGTCAGGCTGTCGAGGGCACCGAACGGCTCGTCCATCAGAAGGATTTTCGGATCGGTGGCCAGCGCCCTGGCGATGCCGACACGCTGGCGCATGCCGCCCGACAGTTCGTAGGGTGGCTTTTCGGCGAAATCGGCGAGCCCGACCAGTTCAAGAAGGTGCCTCGACCGCACATAGCGTTCGCCGCGCGACACGCCCCGGTACTTCAGGCCGAGCGCGACGTTGTCCAGGACATTGGCCCACGGCAACAGGGTGTCCTTCTGGAACACGACGCCGCGATCGCCGCCCGGCGCCGCGATTTCGCGTCCATCCAGCGTGATCGAGCCTTCGGTGAGCGGCAGGAAGCCGGCGATCGCGTTCAGCAATGTCGACTTGCCGCAGCCGGAAGCGCCGACCGCGACAACGATGGAGGCGGGAGCGATATCAAGCGAGACGTGATCGAGCGCATGCACGTCCTGGCCATCGGAAGCCGGAAAGGTGACGCTGGCATCGCGGATTCGAAGCATGGTGGCCTCCAGGCGATCTGGCTGGCGTTCCGGCCAAATCGCGCGTTTCCTTCAGGGATTGCTAGTTCGAGGCCTTGGCCACTGCCGCATATTGCGGATCGGCGAAGGCGGCATAGCTGTCCTTGACCGACGTGATCTTGTGCTGGTCCTTCAGGAAGCTCGCGGTGTCCTTGAGGATTTTCGCCACCGCGCTCTCCTCACCGCCACCCAGCCATTTGTCGGAGACCTGTTGGTCGAGCGGCGGGACGACCGTCGTCTTCAATTGCTCCGAGTTCTCAGCCGCCGTACCGCCTTGTAATTTCGCGATCAGCTTGGCGCTCTCGGAGTCCGGGCCCCAGGCGGCCGGGTTGCTCAGATAAGCCTGGTTATAGCCGTCGATCAGCCTCACATACTGGCCGAGGAACTCCGGATTGGCCTTGGCGAATGCGCCGGTGACGACCAGCGCGCTGAAGGTGGGCGCGCCGCGATCAGCAACTTGGCCGGCCGTGAGCAGGACCCTGCCGTTCTTCTTGAGTTCGGACAGCGCTGGATCCCAGACGAAGCCGCCGTCGATGTCGCCGCGCTTCCAGGCCGCGACGATCTCGGGCTGCGGAATGGCGATAACCTTCGTTTCCTTCTCGGAGATGCCTTCCTGCTTGAGCACCGCCAGAAGCTGGTAATGGTCGGTCGAGACCGGCGCCGCAGCGAGCTTCTTGCCGCGCAGGTCCGCCGGCGACTTGATTTCTGGGCGCACCACCAGCGCCTCGCCGTCGCGAGAGACGGACGAGATGTAGAACGCCTTCACATCGAGGCCCTTACTGACGGCAGCCGAGAACGGGCTCGATCCGACATCGCCGATCTGGACGTCGCCGGAAGCGATAGCTGCGAAAATGTCGGCGCCTGAATTGAAGCGGCGGAATTCGATGTTCCATCCGGTTTTCTTGGCAAGGTCGCCGTTGGCGATGCCAAGATTATAGGGATTAGCCCCGGTTTGGTAAGCGATGACGACCTTCTTCTCGTCGGCATGAGCCATTCCAGGACTGGCCGCCGCTGCGAGCGCAACCAGGGCGGCGGAAATCAGTTTTCGCATGAGATCGATCCTTTGAGCGGAGGGTTCACCCCTCGATTGCCCGCTCCATCTGAGCGTCGGCTCAAAATCTACTTAGTTTATAGAATTAGACAGGAACGATTTTCCGAATGACAAGGGGAGAGCGGAAAATTGGCTCTCATCTGGGTCGTCAGCCGGTCCGACGCGTGATCGTGCGGAGAAATGGAAAATCGCCGAGAACGGCGACAGCGCGTCCTAAAAGGCGCGGCGATCATCAACGGAATCACGAACTCCGAAATCAGTTGCACGATCCGAAACCAGAACAATGGCGGCGCTGAACTTAAGGTGGCCGTCGAAGCGCGTGTGCCTGAACGTTTCGTCTTATATGTGCCGACCGACGGCGTCGCCTACCAGTCCGTCTTGCGGTGGCGCAGGAACGACCGGGTTGGTGTCCAATTCACCGGGACATTGCCAAAACCCCGTCTTCACTATGGCTGAAGCAAGCATCGTCAGAACTCACAGCTAGCTCAAGCCCGGTGAGCCAAATTGCTGACGGCTTCCTCAGCGGAATTCTACTAAAATCCTAACTGGCGGCATTAACGCCGGGCTGGGAGCTTCGGTCGGATCGAGCGGTGGCAGCGCAGGTCTCGGGGCCACGGTAGGCGACCCGACTGTGATCGACTCCGGCGCTGGCGCGACGGTAGGCAAGACCAAGATTTTGAAGGCCAGGATTGGTGCAAAGGTAGGCGGTCCTAATACCTTGAGGGCCGGAGCTGCCGCAACTGCCGGAGGCTCAGATGGGATCGCGACCGGTCTGGGTGCCACGGTGGGCGGTCCTAATACCTTGAGGGCCGGAGCTGGCGCAACTGTCGGAGGTTCAGATGGGATCACGACCGGTCTGGGTGCCACGGTGGGCGGTCCTAATACCTTGAGGCCCGGAGCTGCCGCAACTGTCGGAGGTTCAGATGGGATCACGACCGGACTGGGTGCCACGGTGGACGGTCCTAAAACCCTGAGGGCCGGAGCTGATGCAATGCTGGGTGGTACAAAGGGCGTAACACAAGGGCTCGCGGCGACGACCGGTGACGCGAACGTGTTTGGCTCTGCAGCCGATGTCGGAATAAGCGGTGTCACAGCAGGTGCCGGGACCGCAAGGCGTCTGAGCAGCCTGTCCAATCCCACCAATCCCCCTGATCCGAGCAACGCGAGAATGGTCAGTGTCGTCGGCGACATGTCCGGCGCACAACTGGTCCGGATGAAAAAACGCTGCGTGGACGTGCTCAGCAGTCAGGATACTTATGACCGCGACTTACGACAGCTCTGTCAGCTGATCGCGCATCGCTAAGGCATACGCCGAAACGGAAGTGAACTAGCCGCTAGGCGGTATAACACTCTCCCGCCCGGCAGGTCAGAAGGCCCGTTGCCAAGCGACGGGCCTTTTGCTTGTTCCCACAGGCTTCGGACCCCTCCTGGGCCAATAAGCATTCGTTTAACGCTTGTTCTTAAGCGGCGATGCACGAGCCTCCTGAACCCCATGCTCGAAACCGGCACAGATGAGGACGCCGCCGCCTATGCAGGCGCGCTGGAAAAGATCGCTGGATCCGACACGGCGACGATCACTGCTGCCGCTACCCAGTCGGCGACCGACAACGGCCTCGGCAATGGTACTATCACCGTCCACGCGCCGCCGACCTCGGGGCCGAACACGGCCAAGAAGGCGGTGGAGGTCATCCTCAACCAGAACCTTGATCGCATCTTCACTTCGATCTTCTCCGAGAGCAAAGTGCCGGAGCGCGCCAGAGCGGTAGCGCTCATCACCGACGCCTCCAAGGCCTGTGTGCTGGCGCTCAATCCGTCGGCCTACCAGGCGGCGCTCTTCTCGGGCAACACCAGCGTCAAGCTGACTGGGTGCTCGGTCATGTCGAATTCGGCTCAGTCCGATGCCGTCAAGGTGCAGGGTTCGGCGGCGCTTCAGGCCGACTGCCTGATCGCGGTCGGCGGCGTTTCGCTCAGCAACCCGGTGACCACCGTCTGCAAGTCTCCGATCACCCAGGCCCTGCCGGCGTCGGACCCCTTCTCCAGCCTGCCGGCACCGGCGGCTGGCAACCCGTGCAAGACCGTCAACGGCAGCAAGTCGTCGCAAACACTCCAGCCCGGAACTTACTGCAGCGGCATGGACCTCAAGGGCAATGTCACGCTGCAGCCCGGCACCTATGTCGTCCAGGGTAGCCTGAAAGTGAACGCCGGCGCGGTCGTATCCGGAACCGGTGTGACAATGTTCATGTCCGGCAGCAACACCGTCAGCATGAACGGCAACGCCACGGTGACGCTGAGCGCGCCGACCTCGGGCACCTATTCGGGCGTGCTGTTCTATGGCGACAGGACTGGCACCAGCACATCAAGCACCTTCAACGGCACCGCGAGCTCGCTTCTGACCGGTGCCATCTATTTCCCCAAGCAGCAGGTCAACTACCTGGGCAACTTCTCGGGGAGCGGCGGCTGCACCCAGGTCGTTGCCGACAAGATCCAGTGGTCCGGCAGCACGACCATCAAACAGAACTGCTCGAGCCTGGGGATGAAGGACATCCCGTCGGCCCAGTCGGTTGCAATCGTCGAGTAAGGCTGTGGTGGCGGCAGGTTCCAGCCGAGGCCATAGCCCTGGCTATGTAAGTTGCCTGCCATTCAGCGGCCAGAACGGAAAGAGTACGAGAGCGTGGTGACGCTCCATAAGCCGTCGACGAGAAGGCGCCTCTGGCGACCAGCCGAGTTGAGGGCTCTCGACGTTGATCTGAAACCTTATCGACGGTCCCGCGTTGGCTCCTCACGATTTCGGGACCAGGAAATAAAATGCAAGGTTTGAAGCGGTCGTGCTGGACGGGAGCCGACATAGACGAGTTTGCGGCAAAGCACGGCCTGACAACCAGGCAGGCCGAAATTGTGATCCAGAGCAACGGTCCGTCCAAGCGCAAATGCGACCTGGCAGTGGAGTGCGCCCCTGAGGGTGGACAGATCGGCTTGAGGGATTGACCAGTCTTGTCGGGTTTTCGAAGAGAGAACCATGGCAAGGTATCGCACACACAGCATCGAGTTTAAGCGTCAGGTCGCGCAGGAATATCTGTCGGGCGAGACGCTGCATGGATTGGCAAAGCGCCACGATATCCAGCGCCAATTGATCCGCGTTTGGGTCCGCAAGTATGAGGAAGGCGCTCTTGATGAGGATGCGCAGGCGGCCGATCTCATCCAGGAATATGAGGCTCGCATCGCTGCGCTTGAACGGCTCGTCGGCAAACAGGCTCTGGAGCTGGAGTTCCTAAAGGGGGCTCTGAAAAGCGCACCGCTGCCGAGAAGCGGGACTACGTCCGTTGTCATCGGCCCCGTGGCGTCTCCGTCGCGCAGGGATGCCGGCTGATGGGCATTGCGCGTTCGACCTATTATGATCGCCCGGAGCGGCCGACCGACGACACGGCAATTGTCGAAGCCATGTTCGAAGTCTGCGATGTATTCGAAAGCTATGGCTACCGTCGCGTTGGCGCCGCCTTGCGGCAGCATGGCCTTGTCGTCAATCACAAGAAGATCCGGCGCTTGATGCGCGAGCACCATCTGCAGCCGAAAATCCGGTGTCGGTTCATCGCCACGACTGACAGCGGTCACGGCTGGCCGATCTATCCTAACCTGGCCCGAGACTTTCTGCCGATCGGTCCGAACCAGCTTTGGGTCGGCGACATCACCTATGTGGCGCTGCCGACGCGCTTCATCTACGTCGCCATCATCCTCGATGCCTGGTCACGCCTCGTCGTCGGCTACGCCATCGGCCGGTCCATCGACGCACGCCTGACCACCGCGGCCTTGCAGGCCGCTATTGCCCGCAGACAGCCGCCGCCTGGCTGCATTCACCACTCGGACCGCGGATCGCAATATGCGGCGGAGGCCTATCGACAAGTCCTGGCAGACGCCGATCTGCTCGGATCAATGGGGCGCAAGGGGAACCCCTATGACAACGCCAAGGCCGAAAGCTTCATGAAGACGCTCAAGGTCGAGGCCGTTTACCCGATGGCGTTCGAAACCTTCGAGGACGTCACCGAGCATCTTTCTCACTTCATTGACGAGGTCTACAACACGCAAAGGCTACATTCGGCGCTGGGATATCTCAGCCCGCAGCAGTTCGAGGATCAACATATCCGGCAGACCGGTCAAAACGCCGCCTGATAGATGTCCACCCTCAGGGGCGCACTCCACAGCCGAGGCGTTTATGGCCGCGCTCAGACAGTGCAGTTGTTCGCGCGAAAAAGGCGCGAGAAGATCCCCTCTAAGGTCGGGAAGCAATGATAGCCGTAGGGTTTGAACTATGTCCGGTGAAGCCGCGACCTCTCACAAGGTCGCGAGCGAGGACAGACCGGAGGCCGCAGCTACCAAGATGACTGGCCGGGCCGTTGGAGACCGGCGCCCGAAAGTCCATGGGTTGGGTGACTGACGAGGCCACGTAGCTCGCCTTCAAGTGGAGCTGGGGCGACCCGGCCTGGGCGGGGAAGTCAGCGGGACTTGGGCGTATCAGGCCGGGCCTCTTACCCCGTTCAGCGAGAGGGCAGGTGCGCACTTTGCGCCGCCTTTGTAGCGAAAATTTCTAAGACTTTGCCCCGGCAAACGGCTCGTCCCAGGGTGCCCGGATCGTTTCGCTGATACAGCTTAGCCGTGCTTACGCCCGTTCGTTCGCTTCTTCGCCGTCGGCGTGGATATATTTGTTGCCTCACTGGCAAGCCTCGCCAGCCTTAACCGCTCGGTCTTCTGTTCTCGGGCGGCGGCTTCACCGTTGACAATTTGGCGGGCTGCCCTGGTTGTGGCGTCCTGCTTCGTTTCGATCGCGGTCGGTTTGGGTTTGAATATTCCTTGCGGTATTTCAGGGTGTCGCACGATGCGGTCTCCAACCAGGAAAAGAAAAAAGGTCGGGCTTGCCCGACCTCTCTCATCTGCGCTCTGTGGCCAATGCCAGTACATCCGTGGTCAACGGCCCGCGCAACAATTTATGCGGCTTGCAGGTTCTCGGCCGCGAGTTTGCCGTTGCGGTTGTCCTTCACGAGATCGAAGCTGAGTTTCTGGCCCTCGACAAGTGAGCGCATACCCGCCCGCTCGACAGCGGAGATGTGGACGAAGACGTCCGGCTGGCCGCCACCCTGCTCGATGAAGCCGAAGCCTTTGGTCGCGTTGAAGAACTTAACGGTTCCCGTATTCATGGCGATTTCCTTTCAATCATCCATAGAAAATTGCCTGCCGTGCAAGACACACGGCAAACAGTTCAGATCGATTTTGAGAGGAGAAGATCGCCGAAGACGCGTATCGCGTCAGAAACAAAGTTCGACAGACAAGATCGATATTTGCAACATAGGCCCACTCTGTCTTCT
>NZ_RZST01000150.1:0-13142 GCF_003997575.1 Mesorhizobium sp. M1A.F.Ca.IN.022.07.1.1 | reverse complement strand
AGATGCGCCCACAAGGCTGCCGGGATCTTGACGTCGAGCAGCGCACGGTTGCTTTCGACTTCGGCCGGCCGTTGGCCGCCGGGTATTACCGACATGACGGAAGGGTGCCGCAGCGGGAACTGCAACGCCGCCTCGATCAGACGCACGCCATGGCGCTTGCAGACCGCCTCGATGCGTGCCACGCGATCGAGCACGTCTTTTGGCGCCTCTGTGTAGTTGTAGAAGGCGCCGGGCTTCGGCCCTGTCGCCAGGATGCCGGAATTGTAGGGCCCGCCAAGAACGATGCCGATGCCGCGCTTCTCGCAGAGCGGCAGGAAGCTCGCAAGCGCATCCTGCTCGAGCAGCGTGTAGCGGCCGGCGAGCAAAAAGAGGTCGAAATCGCCGCGCTCGGCGAGCGTCTGGCAAACCTGCCACTCGTTGATACCGCCTCCGAAAGCCTTGATCACGCCCTGGTCACGCAGCGCGAGCAGCGCGTAATAGCCCGAAGACATGAACTCCTCGATGCGCCGGTCGGAAGCCTCCTTGCTGCCATGGGTGAAGATGTCGACATCGTGCACATAAAGGATGTCGATGCGGTCGACGCCGAGACGCTCCAGCGAGGCCTCGAAGGAACGCATCACGCCGTCGTAACTGTAATCGTAGACTTCCCGGCGCGAGGGCGTCTCGAAGAACTTGCCGATGCCGGTTCGCTGGTCGGGCGCAGAGACGCGCATGAGGCGGCCGACCTTGCTCGACAGCACATAGTCGTCGCGTTTCTTGCCGCGCAGGAAGGGGTTGAGCCGGGTTTCGGAAAGGCCGAGGCCATAGAGCGGAGCGGTGTCGAAATAGCGGCAGCCGGTTTTCCATGCCGCCTCCAGCGTGGCATTGGCATCCTCGTCCGAGACGGCGCGGTAGAGATTGCCGAGCGGCGCGGTGCCGAAACCAAGCTCGGTGAAGGTGATGCCGCCATTGCCGATGCGGTCGAAATGCCGTGTCTTCATATCCGCACGATGTCCTGGATTGATTTGTCTGACATGACACTATCACGCCGGTGGCACAGCAAAAGCGCCGAGGCTCGTTGGACACGAATTTTCGCGGTGATAGCATGAACGAAAACAAGCGTTTCGCGCCGAACGCGACCGCAAAGCCGCATGCCTATCAAGACATCGGCAGACAGGATTAGGCAGCCATGACGCAAGCCGGATCGGAGTTGTTTGCGACAGCGCTGGGCGAGCTCGGCGCCGTGTTGGGGCGCATCGATGACGGTCGGGTTGACGCCGCCTGCGCAATGCTCGCCGGCGCTGGCAAGATCGTCGTCTATGGCTGCGGCCGCGAAGCGCTGCAGGTCAAGGGTTTCGCAATGCGGCTCTTCCATCTCGGCCTGCCGGTTTCGGTGGTCGGCGATATGACCACGCCGCCACTCGGCCAGGGCGATGTATTCCTGGCGAGTTCCGGACCGGGCGAGACCGCCACCGTTCTCACCTTGATGCGCGTGGCCCGGGAGGCCGGCGCCAAGGTGGTGTTGCTCACGGCCGAACCGGCGGGCAGCGCGGCAAAGCTTGCGGACTTCACGCTGCTCGTTCCGGCCCAGACCATGGCGAGCGACCAAGGCGCCGCCAGAAGCTCGGTGCTGCCGATGGGCTCGCTGTTCGAGGCAGCGCTTTTCCTGTTGTTCGAGGTGATGGTGCTGAAACTCGAGGCGCTCACCGGCGCAACGCCGGAGACGATGCGCGCCCGGCACACCAACATGGAGTAGGGGCATGCGCTACGAACTGATGCTGCCGCACCAGATCCGCAAGGCGATCGAGGAGAACTGGCCGCTCGCGCTGCCGCTCGGCGTGCTCGAATACCATGGCGAGCACATGGCGGTCGGCATGGACACGCTGGCCGTCATCAAGACGCTCGAGCTTTTCGAGAAGGAGCGGGACATCGTCATCCTGCCGCCCTTCTATTACGGCGCGGCGAGTTATGCCGTGGCGCCGCCGGAAGGCAGCGGCTCGGTGCAGGTCGGCGGTCCGGTGCTGGCGCCCTTTGCGGAGGAACTGTTCTACGGCCTGCTGCGCATCGGCTTCCGCAACATCCACGCCATCATCCATCACCAGACCGAGAATTTCGTCGCCGGCATGCCGACCGATCTCGCCTTCAAGACCGCCGGCCGGCAGGCGATTTTCCGCTTCCTGGAGAAGGAACGCGGCGAGGGCTGGTGGGGCTCGGACACGATGGTCGATTACTATGCCGGCCATGCCCAGGGCGAGAACGTCTTCAACTGGGTGCAGGTGCACCCGCTGATGCCGGCCACAATGACCGGCAAATATCCGTTCGACCATGCCGGCATCGGCGAGACATCGCTGATGCAGGCGCTATGTCCCGAAGCGGTGGATGCCGGTCATTTCGCGGACAATACCGGCTGGTACACAAAAGGCGCATCAGATGCCTCGGCCGAGCTGGGCCGGAAGGGTGTGGCGATGATCCTCGAGCATTTGCGGGCGATATTGCGGGCCTAGCTCGCTTCTCCCACAAGAAGGGGGGAAGGCGGCTACTTCACCGAACCGGCCGTCATGCCCATGATCAGATAGCGTTCGAGCGCGATGCCGATGATCGCCAGCGGCGTGATGGCTGCCGTCGCCAGGGCTGCCATCGACCACCAGTTGATACCTTGCGAGCCGGTCTGGCTCGCCACCATCACGGGGATGGTCTTGGCATCCGTCGACGTCAGAAGGGCGGCGAAGAAATATTCGTTCCAGCAGAGCACCATCGCCAGGATGAAGGCGGCGACCATGCCGGGGAGCGCGATCGGCATGACAATGCGGAAGAAGGCGCCCCAGATCGACAGGCCGTCGACGAGTGCCGCCTCCTCG
Organism: Mesorhizobium sp. M1A.F.Ca.IN.022.07.1.1; assembly: GCF_003997575.1. Taxonomy (NCBI): domain Bacteria; kingdom Pseudomonadati; phylum Pseudomonadota; class Alphaproteobacteria; order Hyphomicrobiales; family Phyllobacteriaceae; genus Mesorhizobium; species Mesorhizobium sp. M1A.F.Ca.IN.022.07.1.1. The sequence goes on along the minus strand of NZ_RZST01000150.1, from coordinate 10,305 downwards.
AGCTCGACGGGAATGGAGTTGAACTGGTCGCGCATGATCCAGATGACGATCGGCAGCACCATCAGCGTGTAGAGGAGCACAAGGCCGATGCGGGTGTCGAGCAGGGCCACTTCGCGGTAAAGCACCAGGAAGGGCAGCGCCAGCACCACGGGCGGCAGGATCAGCTGCGAGAGGAAGAAGAAGGAGATATCCTCGTTCTTGAACCAGGCGAACTTGTAGCGGTAACGCGTCAGGCCATAGGCGGCCAGGCTGCCGATAATGATGGCGAGGCTCGACGCGCCGACAGAGGTAATGACCGAGTTCATGAAGCGTTTCAGGAACTCGTCGCGCACCGTCGAGGTCTGGACGATCGAATCCGGCGACAGGCCGAGTGAGCGCCAGCCCTTCCAGTCTGGCTGGAAGTCGACGAAGGGGATGAGGTGCCCCTGCGTGACATCGACCGCCGACTTGAACGAAGTGGTGATCGTCCAATAGATCGGGAACAGGCAGACGAAGGACCAGAACACCAGGGCGCCATAGATGAAGACGCGGCTGGCGAGGAAGGCCGCCGGGGAGCGGATTTCGGAAACGGTATATTCGGTGGTCTGGACGCTCATATGGACGCTCAGTTGACGTTGCGCACGAAGCGACTGGCGAGCTTCAGCAGCCAGATGACAAACACGACGATGATGATCAGATAGACCATGGCGAGCATGGTGCCGTAGCCGACATTCGAACGGTCGCGATATTCGCGGTAGATGAAGCTCGAAACGGAATCGGTCGCGCCGCCGGGCCCGCCGGACGTCACCGTAATAATGATGTCGGCGAGCTTCAGCTTGAAGATGATGCGCAGGATCACCGCCGTCACGGACACCGGCAGCATCAGCGGGAAGGTAACCTGCCAGAAGGTCTGCCATGTCGTCGCGCCGTCGACGCGCGCCGCCTCGATCACCTCACGCGACATGGCCTGCAGGCCGGCGAGCAGCATGATCATCATGAACGGAATGAAGGTCCAGGCGTCGAGCACCATGATCGAGATGCGCGCGATGATCGGGTCGGAGAAGAAGGCGGGATTGTCCCAGCCGAGATGGCGCGCCAGCGTCGATGCCGGTCCGAACCGGTATTCCATCAGCGACTTGCCAACCATCCAGGAGACCGCCACCGGCGACAGCATGAGCGGCAGCAGGAAGACCACACGGAAGAATTTTCTGGCGCGGATCTGCGCGTTGAGCAGCAGCGCCAGTCCGAAGGCGATGACATATTCGACCAGCACCGCCAGCACATAGAGGACCATGTTGAAGAGCGCGTTGCGGTAGTAGGGGTCGGCCAGCATCTGCCAGAAATTGTCGAGACCGTTGAACCTGCGGCCAGCGAAGGAGCTGAGGTTCCAGTCGGTCAGCGCGATATAGAAGCCGAACAGCGTCGGGAAGATCACCATGGCGACGGTGAAGAGCAGCGCCGGCAGCAGGAACAGCGCGCGCTGGCCGTCCTCGCCGCGCGTCAGCACTTGCCAGGCGCCGAGCGCCACGCCCCACAGCACATAGGCGTAGACCACCGGACGCCAGGTATAGAAGCCGATCGTGTCGACCTCAGTCTTGTAAAGGATCTGCATGACGATCGTCGCCAGCAGCACGAGCGTCGCGGCGATCATCAGGGCCCAGCCGAGGCGCTTGCGGCCGGGAGGGATCAGATCGGCCGCTGCGGAGTTAGCCGGCCATGCATTGGCGGTTGAAGTCTGCTCAGCCACGCCTCTCGCCTCTACCTTGCTTTGATGCAATTCCGGAGGAAAACCGCTTCACGCTTTTCCTGGAATTGCTGGAAGTCCAAATGACCGGCCATTGCCGGTCAACATGCGGCCCGGCGACGAGGTCGCCGGGCCGCGACTTCTCACGGGACAGCCTACATGCCGAGCGAGGCTTTGTAGAGCTTGATTTGGTTCTCGCGGCCGATCTGGTCGGTCAGCTTCTCCCAGGCGGCGGCGATGGCATCCGCACCTTCCTGCGCCTTCATCTTGCCGGCGAAGGTGTTGGCCAGGATGTCCTCGGCGGCGCTGTAGTACTGGAAGATGCCGGGGATGCGCGGCTCGATCGCGGCGTTCGGATGGTTGTAGGAGTCGCCCTCCGACTTCAGATAGGAGGTGATGAAGGCCTCGTCATAGCCGGCCGCCACCCATTCCGGAATGTTGAAATGGGAGTTGCGGTAGGGCTGGAAGCCGGAAGGATAGGCCGCGCACCACAGCGACAGATCCTTGCCGCCGAGATGGGCCGCCGCCGACCACGCCGCCTTCTTCTTCTTCTCGTCGCTGTCGACGCGGGCCATGACATAGACGCCCCAGCCGAGATAGGCGCAGTTCGGCGCATAGTTCGGGCCGCTGGCCAGCTTGTCCCACTTGCCGGTCTTCGAATTGTAGACGTCGTCCGAGCCCGGCAGGATCGAGAAGCCGGTGACGTCGCCGATGACCGAGGAGTCGTTGGTCTTGACGTTGGAGCCGATATCGCCCCACCACGGGATCATCGAGCCAGTGCCGGCCAGGAACTGCTGGAAGCCGGTGGTGTTCGGATCGGCGTTGATCTGATCCGGCGGCTCCGAGGGCAGGGCGTCGATGACGTCCTGGATGGCCCGCACCCAAGCCGGGTTGTTGATGCGCGGCTTCATCGTATCCGGATCGAACAGCCAGGCCTTGTCGTCGGGGTGCTTGGCATAGGCAGAGGCGCGGCTGCCGAGGAAGTAGAAACCGAAGCCGCCCCAGGGCTTGGGCGCGTCGAGATAGCCATAGACGTCCTGGCCCTTGAACTGCTTGCCCTTGAGGAACTTGGTGACGGCCTGCACTTCCTGCCAAGTCTTGGGCACGCCCCATTCGGTCGTCGCGCCGCTCTCCTTCCAGGCCTTAGCGAGGTCGGGATCGGAGAATACGTCGGTGCGGTAGTTGAAGTTGTGCGTATCGCCGTCGATGGTCACGCGATACTGCTTGCCGTCCCAGGTGCCGACCGGCGGCTTGAGGTAGTTGACGAGATCGTCCATGTCGATCTGCTTCTTGACCCAGTCGGGCATCTCCGAGGTGAGGCCCTTGCCGCAGACGTCGCCCTCGAAGGGCGCACCCATCTCGATGATGTCGAAGTCGACGGTTTTGGTCGCGATCGACTGTTGCAGACGGGCGTTGTAGTCGGCCTGGGCGAGGTCGATCCAGCTGATCTTGGCGCCGGTATAGGCCTCCCACGGCTTCAGGAAGCCGCGGAACAGCACGTTGTGCAGGTTCTGGTTGTTGAGGCCCATGAAGGTGAGCTCGACACCGGCGAACTCGCCTTGCTTGACGTTGGCCTTGGTCGCTTCCAGGCAGAGCTCACCGACTTTCTGGAAGTCGGCGTCCGTCGGCTGGCCTTTGCCGACGCCGGGTATCTGCAGGATTTTCGCGCGCAGGTCGTCGGCGGCAGCCGCCGGCCTGGTCAGCGCGCCAAGCCCCGTGCCGGACGCCGCTGCGAGCGCCGCCATGCTGGCCGCGCCCTTCAGCAAATCGCGGCGGGTCGCCCCGGCACGCACCAGTTTTTCGTAAAGATCGACTCTCATCTCAAGGTTCCTCCCAGAACTTCAGTCGTGAATTGATTCTGCCAATCTCTCGACGTCGAAACGTCTGCGGTTCTCCTATACCATAGGGCAGCGTGGGACCCCACCCTGCGTCGCCTGGAGATCCGATTTTCGGGACAAGGACCGGCATTCGGATTGGCACTCGTCACTATTCGCGTAATCGATTACCTTGTCAACAAGATTGGCTTTTTATCTATAAGATACCGACTTGCCCTTGCCGTTGGCAATGGCTAGCTTCACCGAAAAAGATAGGGGAGACAATGGCTCAAGTCGCGATCGCCAATGTGGCCAAGGCTTTCGGAACCGTCAAGGTTCTACATGAGGTCAGCGTCGATATCGCCGACGGTCAATTCGTCGTCCTGGTCGGCCCTTCGGGCTGCGGCAAGTCCACGCTGCTGCGGATGGTGGCGGGGCTGGAAACGGTTTCCGGCGGAACGATTTCGATCGGCGACCGCATCGTCAACAACCTGCCGCCGGCCAAGCGCGACATCGCCATGGTGTTCCAGAACTACGCGCTCTATCCGCACAAGACGGTGGAGCAGAACATGGCTTTCGCGCTGAAGCTGCGCGGCACCGATCCGGCCATCGTCGCCGAGCGGGTGAAGCGTGCGGCCGACATCCTCGACCTCAATCCCTATCTCAAGCGCTATCCGCGCCAGCTTTCCGGCGGCCAGCGCCAGCGCGTCGCCATGGGCCGCGCGATCGTGCGCAACCCGCAGGTGTTTCTGTTCGACGAGCCGCTCTCAAACCTCGATGCCAAGCTGCGCGTGCAGATGCGCACCGAGATCAAGGAACTGCATCAGCGGCTGAAGACCACCACCATCTACGTCACACACGACCAGATCGAGGCCATGACCATGGCCGACAAGATCGTGGTGATGCGCGACGGCCGCATCGAGCAGATCGGCGCGCCGCTGCAACTGTTCGACCGGCCGGCCAACCTGTTCGTCGCGGGCTTCATCGGCTCGCCGGCGATGAACCTGCTCAAGGGCACGGTGAAGAAGGGTGAAAGGTCCGAGGTCGACATAGCAGGCTCGGCCTTTCCGATGCCTGCCAGCATCGCCGCGGCGGACGGCCAGGCCGTCGTCTATGGCGTCCGTCCCGAGCATCTGGAGATCCATCCCGACGGTGTGGCGTCCACGATTTCGGTGGTCGAGCCGACCGGCTCGGAAACGCTGGTGTTCGTGCGCTTCGGCGAGGGCGAGATGGTGGCGCTGTTCCGCGAGCGTCACGACTTCAAGCCTGGCGATACGCTGAAGCTCAGGCCGCGGCTCGACCATGTCCATCTCTTCGACGCAGGGACCGGCAAGCGTCTCTGACCGCAAACACACATCGAGGAAAACATGCTCAAAGGGATCAATCCGCTGCTCAACGCCGACGTGCTCCAGGCACTGCGGGCGATGGGGCACGGCGACGACCTGATCATCGCCGACACCAATTTCCCATCCGACTCCGTCGCCAAGCAGACGGTGCTCGGCAAGCTGCTGCGCATCGATGCGCCGGCGGCCGAAGTGGTGAAGGCGGTGCTGTCGCTCTATCCGCTGGACAGCTTCGTCAACGACGCGGCCGCGCGCATGGAGATCGTCGGCAAGCCGAACGAGATCCCGCCGGTGCAGAAGGAGGTGCAGCAGGAAATCGACGCGGCCGAGGGCAAACCCTGGCCGATGATCTCGATCGAGCGCTACGCCTTCTACGAGCGGGCGAAGAAGGCGTATTGCGTCATCCAGACCGGTGAGCGCCGCTTCTATGGCTGCTTTGCCTTCCGCAAGGGCGTCATTCCGCCGGATGCGGAGTAAGGAGATGTCCGCCAGCAAGCCAGTCGTCATCCTGGGTGTCTTCGTCGCCGACACCGCCTATCGCGCCGACCGCCAGCCGCGCATGGGCGAGACGATCCTCGGCAATTCGTTCAAGCTCGGACCCGGCGGCAAGGGCTCGAACCAGGCGGTCGCAGCCGGCAAACTCGGCGCCGACATCACCTTCCTGACCCGGCTCGGCATCGATGCCTTCGCCGACATGGCCAAGCAGACGTGGAAGGATGCGGGGGTCAAGAGCGCGGTCATCGACACGCCGGACAGCTACACCGGGGCGGCTTATATCTTTGTCGAGGAGGGCAGCGGCAACAACGCCATCATCGTCAGCCCGGGTGCTGCGATGCTGATCTCGTCCGCTGACATCGAGGCGCATGCTGACCTGATCCGCTCGGCGGGCGTCTTTGTCACCCAGCTCGAGCAGCCGATTGACGCGGCGCTGAAAGCTTTGCAAATCGCGCGCGGGGCAGGGGTGACTACCATTCTTAACCCGGCGCCGGCCGCCACCCTGCCGGACAGCATCTACGCGCTTTGCGACTACGTCACACCCAACGAGTCCGAGGCCGAGGGGCTGACCGGCATCGCCGTCTCTTCGGTCGACGATGCCCGCCGCGCCGCCGACAGCCTGCTGGCAAAGGGCGTCGGCGCCGTTATCGTGACGCTTGGCGAGAAGGGCGCGCTGCTGCACACCAGGGAGCGATCCGATCACGTCGGCGCCGTCACTGCCGGCCCTGTAATCGAAACCACGGGGGCGGGCGACGCCTTCAATGGCGGACTGGCGGCAGCGCTTGCCAAGGGCGTCGAGCCGCTGGAGGCGGTGCGCTTCGCCTGTGCCGTCGCAGGCATTTCGGTGACCCGGCCGGGTACCGCGCCTTCGATGCCGACGCTCCAGGAAGTCGAGGCGCTGCTGGCGCGCGGTTGAAGCCGCCAAATCTCGCGTGGCGTTTCAGCGGCGCTAGCCGGCCATCGGCTTGACCACAACTCACAGAAGTTGGTCTCTCACGGCCCCCAGGGTTGCATATTAGCCACGGTTAATATTAATCGGCGCCAACGCCTTGCATCAACGGCATAGGTGTCCCGTAATGGGCCACCGTGTCTGGCATCGCAATTGCACTGTCAGCAATGCCGGGGTGGACCGTGCCTCGGTAGCCGGGGGGCTATTTTGGGGGGCCCGCCGCTCCGCGATGGAGCGGCGGCGCTTTAAGGGTCGAGGGTAATGGCGATGTATTTTCCGCAATTTCTGGTGGGCATGTTCGCGACGTCGTTCACCGTCGCAATCTGGGTCGGGTTGCAAACCGGCTCCGCCTGGAAGGCGCTCGGCTGCGCTATGCTTGCAATGATCATTCTCCAGATTGGATATGCCGGACTGGTCATGCGGCTCATCTACAAGCGGGGATCGCAAGGCACTGGAGCTGACTTTATATCGGCAAATGCGGCGCCACCGGTGCAGCGAGCGCGTCCACACTAGAGGGCTCACCCTCCCGAGCGAGTGCAGACCGTAAACCCTTGGCGACGACCAAACCGTCCCGCCCTTCTCGTGGAACTGCGCGACCGGGCAGCAGTTCGAGCCGACAAGGCTTTCAAGACCTGGGTTTTCGGAAACGTAAAGCCGTTGCGATTACGTGCCATGGCTTGATGACCGGGGCCGGCCAAGGCTGGCTCAACCCGCCAAACGCGCCTGCGGAACGCAAGCAGTGCCAGCGCGTTCACCGTCTTGACCAGCACAGGCAGCCTGGTTTCCCGGAACGGTGAGATGAAAAACCCCTATAAAAAGCCCACGCTTGTAAAGCGCGAGAAGCTCACCGCCCGAACCGCGCAGATTGTCGCCTCCGGTGTGATATTGGGCGAGTGAACAGAGGCGCCGAAGCGCAGCTGAAGAATTTTGCTGCTCACTGCAGGCTGGCCGGTCGGTGACTGCTCTAGAGGGCCGGGCCCGGCCGAATGGCGCTTCCGTCAGAAAAGCGCGACAGGCGAAAGCGGGTGAGATCGTGCCCGATCTGGTTTCCCTGGATCATGTCGGCGACGACCCGGCCGATTCCCGGTCCGATACCGAAGCCGTGGCCGCTCATGCCCGTCGCGACAACGAGGCCAACGATCGCCTGCACTTTGTCCACAATGGGAACGACGTCCGGCATCGCGTCGATCATGCCAGCCCAGCTTGCCTTTAGGCGCACCGCGTCGAGCTGTGGGAACAGGCGCCTGAAATTGCGCTCGATGGAACGCAGACCAGAACGTTCGGGAGCCGGATTTAGCACCCGCATTCTTTCGAAAGGACTTTGCGAATCCGGCGCCCAGTGACGCGGCGTCGACCAGCCATCCGGGTAGCCCGCCGACGCGGCCGGCGAATAGCGTGAGCCGAAAGGATTGGCCATAAGCGCGGGAAGGTATTTCTTCGCATGCCGGAATGCGTCCGGGCCAAGGTGAAGCAAATGACTGCCTCCGGCAGCGAGCGTGTATCCGCCATCCTGTCGGCGTCTGAAAGCGATATGCTCTCCTGCCGCGGCTCCTGCATAGACTTCAGGCATCGCCTCGGTTGCCGCGACGGTCGACCTTACACTGAGCTGGGGAATGGAAACGCCATGTCTTCTCAGGAACAGGGAAGACCACGCACCGCCGGCGAGCAGAACGCTCGACGTCTCGATGTGACCCGCCTCTGTCCACACTCCCCTGATCCTCCCGGCCGAGATTTCCAGGGCTCGCGCCGCGCAATTCTCCACAAGCTTGATCCCCTTGCGGGCGGCAAGCCGGGCGAGTGCCGGCACGGCCAGCCAAGGCTCCGCTCGCATGTCGGAAGGCGTTGTCATCGCGCCCTTGAAACTGCGCGACATGCCTTTGATGAGACCGGTGGTTTCGCGTGCGTTCAGCAGGCGCGTGTCGATTTCATGGACGGCAGCGATCGTCATGAATTTTTCGAAGCGGGCCATTTCGCGGTCGGAGCTTGCCAGGTAAGTCACGCCGGTCTGCTTCAAGCCGATGTCTTCGCCGCATTCCTCGGCCAGCTGCCGCCAATGACGCGACGCCTCGATCACGATCGGCAGTTCGTCCGCATCGCGTCCCTGTTTGCGGATCCATCCCCAATTGCGGGAGGACTGTTCGGCAGCGATGCGTCCCTTTTCCAACAGCGTCACCGAGATGTTGCGCCGCGCAAGAAAAAGCGCTGTCGTGACGCCGATAACGCCGCCACCGATAATCACCACGTCAGCGCTTTTAGGTGGGGGGCCGGGAAATTGAATCGGATCTGCTTCGGAGAACGGGAAAGTAGGCAAGGGGAGAATCCTGAAAACGCTGCGTCAGCTATGGCCCACCGGCAGCCAACCTTTCTTGAGGCAGTTCTGGGGAAGGTGGAGCACAGGCGCCTGACGAGCGGCTCCCGTAGTCGCCAATTCAGACGCGGTGGATCGCGAATGTTGGCCGCAGCGAATACAAAAAGTTGAAACTCTCCGGAAAATGAAAGTTCAAGCTTTTGAAGAGCAGGGCCTAAACCCTTGAAAAGACTGGCGCGAGTGACGGGGCTCGAACCCGCGACCTCCGGCGTGACAGGCCGGCACTCTAACCGACTGAGCTACACCCGCGCACTGACGAGCACGTGTCAGGCGTGTTCGTCGTTGGGGCGCTGGATAAGGGGTTCGTTTGCGGGTGTCAAGCGCGGCATGTGAGCATAACAGCAATCAGCAGAAGGTTTTTTGACAAGTGCGCCGGCATTGGCGAAATCCCGTCCGATAGCGGGTGCGCCGGCTGTTCATTGGGCCTTGCGAATAGAGCTCTAACTGCTTAAAGGTCCGGCCCGGAGCGGGCGATTAGCTCAGTTGGTAGAGCGCTTCGTTTACACCGAAGATGTCGGCGGTTCGAGCCCGTCATCGCCCACCACTTTCCCGGCACAATCAAGAACTCACGGCGGCGTCAGGCGGAAATCCTGGCCTTCGGGCAGGAGCTGGCCGCCATCGACGACGATCGTCGTGCCGGTGATGTAGCTGGCGTCGTCGGAGGCCAGGAACAAGAAGGCGTTGGCGACGTCGCGCGGCGTGCCGAGACGTCCGAGCGGCACGGCGTCCTCCATGCTCTTGATGAAGGCGGCATCGCGGTGAAGCTTCATGCCTTCGGTCAGGATGTTGCCAGGCTCGACGCCGTTAACGGTGATGCCATAGCCGGAAAACTCCAGCGCCGCCGAGCGGATGAAGCCGTTGATGCCGGCCTTGCTTGCCGAATAATGGCCGTGGCCGGGGCTGCTCACCTGCGGGCCGGTAATGGAAGAGGTGAAGAGCATGCGACCGCTGCCCTGAGCCTTCATCGGTGGAAGCGCTGCCCGGGCGGCGTTGAAGCTGCCGCGCAGATTGACCGCCATGACCCGGTCCCAGTCCTCTGGGCTGGTGTTCTCGATCAGTTGCCAGGGATAGATGCCGGCGTTCTGGACGATGATGTCGAGGCGGCCGTGACGCTGCAGCGCCAATGCCACCACCGCTTCGGCGTCGGCCGTCTTCGAAATGTCGGTGCGGATGAAGGCGGCACCCAGTTCGTCTGCGCTCGCCTGGCCGGCTTCGGCTTCACTGTCGGCCAGCACAAGGCTGGCGCCTTCCTCGGTGAAGCGCTGGGCTATGCCCTTGCCGATGCCACGCGCGGCCCCGACGATCACCGCCACCTTGCCTTCGATGCGTCCGGTCATGCGGGCCGTCCTGTCATGCGAGTCTTTGGCGAATGGTTTGCTTGAAAGCGTCGAGAAGCACGGCCGCCAGCACCAGCAAGCCATGGATGACCTGGGTGAAGTTGGCCGGCAGGGCCATGAGGTTGATGGCGGTGTTGATGGCCGACAGGAGCAGCACGCCGGCATAGACGCCGGGCAGGGTGCCGACGCCGCCTTTCAGGCTGACGCCGCCAATGACGACGGCGGCGAAGGCGTTGAAGAGCAGGCCGACGCCGAGATTGGCGGTGGCGCCGGAGG
>NZ_RZST01000014.1:0-36412 GCF_003997575.1 Mesorhizobium sp. M1A.F.Ca.IN.022.07.1.1 | reverse complement strand
GCGCGGGCCGCGTTCTTCGCAATCGTGCGGCAAAGCCGGGCGCGCTTTCAGCGCAACTCGGCAAGGCTGTCGCCGGCGCCGGTCGTCAGGCGCCAGAAGCTGCAGGCCGACACGCTGGCCGGACTGACCCGCCGCCAGGAGCAGGCGATGGCGCGGCGGCTTGACCGCCTGCGTGCCGCTCTTACCCAGGCCGACCGGCTGCTCACCACGCTGTCGCACAAGGCCGTGCTGGCGCGCGGCTTCGCGCTGGTCAAGGACGCCGATGGGACCGTCGTCAAGCGCGTCGCGGAGCTGGCGCCGGGTGCGGCGCTGCAGCTGGAGTTCGCCGACGGCAATGCAGAGGCCATCGCCACCAGCGGCGGCGCGCGGCCGAAGTTGGCCGCCAAGCCCTCGGGCAAGGCCAAGGAGCCGGGCAACCAGGGCTCGTTGTTCTGAAATGAGCAGGAGCGACCCGCATCTGCGCACGCCGTCGGGCAAGCCGCGCCTGCGCTCGTTCAACATCGCACTGGACGGCACGCCCGGCCGCTTCAACGCCATCACCGACGTGCCGGGCGTCGCGGTCGGCTATACGACGCTGATTGCCGGCGGGGGCCCGCTGCAAGTCGGGATAGGACCGGTGCGCACCGGCGTGACTGCGATCCTGCCGAGACCTGTCGGCGAACTGGCGACGCCGGTGTTTGCCGGCGTGTTCAGCCAGAACGGCAATGGCGAGCTGACCGGCACGCATATCATCGAGGAGACCGGCGCCTTCAACCTGCCGGTTACCATCACCAACACCCATTCCTGCGGCCTTATCCGCGACGGAACGCTGCGTTGGATGAGCCGGGTGCTGCCGGCGGCGCTCGACAGCGCCTGGGGCCTGCCGGTGGCGGCGGAGACCTATGACGGCTTCCTCAACGACATCAACGGCCACCATGTGAGCTTCGAGCATGTCGCCTCGGCGCTCGACGGCGCGACGGACGGCGCGATCGAGGAAGGAAGCGTCGGCGGCGGCACCGGCATGATCTCGTTCGGCTTCAAGGCCGGGTCAGGCACCGCCTCGCGCATCGTCGAATGGCAAGACAGAAGTTACACGCTCGGCGTGTTCGTGCAGGCGAATTTCGGCAAGCGGCGCAACTTCACCATTCGCGGCCGGCACGTCGGGCCGGAACTCACCGAGCCGGCGATCCGCGAAGGCACGCCGCGCGCCGAAAAGGGCTCGATCATCGCCGTCGTCGCTACGGATGCGCCATTCCTGCCGCACCAGATGAAGCGCCTCGCCAGGCGCGTGCCGCTCGGCATCGCCCTGGCCGGCGGCTACGGCTACCACAGCTCGGGCGATATCTTTCTTGCCTTTTCGACCGCCAATCGCGAGGCCGCGCTGGCGGCTTCAGGCCGCGTCGCCCGCGCGGAGTTCATTCCCGATGTCGATATCGACCCGTTCTTCGATGCTGTGGTGCAAGGGGTGGAGGAGGCGATCCTCAACGCGCTCGTCGCCAATGAGGACATGACCGGGCGCGACGGCAATTTCGTGCCGGCGCTGCCAAAGGCGTGGCTGAAGGACAATTTCGGCTAAGCCGGACGCCCGGCTGAGGTCAGACAAACCGCGCGCACGGTATCTTATTCGGACGGCTTGTCCGACGTCGTCTGTTGCTCGCTCTCCTCGGCGACTTCCTCAAGGCGCGAAGCGATCAGTTCCTGGATGTCGCCGACCTCTTCCTGGATGTCTTCCAGAAGGATGCCTTCCTCGGCGGCCTTGGCGCAGCACTCCTTGGCGAGAGTTTCGGCCTGCTCGTCGATCTTCACCGGCGAATGCTGGCATTGGACCTTTTCGCCAATCCATCCGCGCAAGAACTCGATCGCATGTTCACTCATACTGCTTTTCCCTAGCGGCAATGCCGGTTGGTAGTCATGAACGCTCGCGTCCCGCCACGGGACGCAGGCCCATTCGAGCCGAGTCGGCCCCTGCCGGCAAGACGTCTTGCCAATGGGACAAGATGCCTTGCCCATGGGACAAGATGTCTTGCCCAGGGTCCGCGGAGCCGAAGGACTGGAAAGGTTCGAGGGACACGTTCAGATTGTTGAGGATGATGCTTAGGCCAGGACCGTCAAAGATCCGCTCTGTTGTTTTTACTTGCTTTCTTCCGGTTTTTCAGACCGATTTCCGTCACAACACCAGGCATTTACGGCGATGTCGCAGGCGCAGCCAAGGTGCGAGAAACCGAAAGCCGCCGCTATATAGTGATATCCCCATACAATGTCGACTCTGATCGTCGTGCCTGCTTCTTTCCGCCGCGTCAGGCAGGTGGCGGACAGCCTTCGGGGAAAGGTCTCGGCACCCCTGCTGCGCATCTGGGCATGACGCTGCGCCATACTTGGCAGGTGGCGATCACCATCGTCTCGCCGTTCGTTGCCGCGACGCTGCAGCTTCTGATTCCACATTTGCTGCGGCGCGCCATAGACCAAGCGCAGGGCGTCATGGTTGCGGGCGGCGGGACGGCTGCCGAACAGGCGCTTCGGAATACGGCCCTGACACTGCTTGCAGTCAGTGTCGTGCAGGTCTTTTCACGATGGCGCAGAACGAGGCCGTCGGCCATCAGACCGGCTATGAGAGGCGCCTGGCCTTCTGCGAGGTGCGCGGGCTGCTCAGCCTGAGCTGCCCTTCGTCGCCCGGCGATGCTTCGTCACCCAATAGAGGATTGGGACGCGGCGGCCGGAAAAGCGACGTGACCGCCAGGAATCGATGGTACCGTTGGCTGGGCTCGAACCAGCGACCCCCAGATCCACAATCTGGTGCTCTAACCAACTGAGCTACAACGGCACATCCGCCTGAGCGCAATCCGAGGAGAAAATCATTCCCCGTGTCCGCTCCGTCGTCGGCGATGCGTCCAATACGGATTATCGGAGTCTAATTCAAGGCCTTTGATGAGGCAAAGATCCGATGAACGAACCCGCGCAGTCCTGATTGGGCAAAAGAAAAGGCCGGCGGGAGGAGGTGCCGGCCTTTTCCTGTTACGAGCCAGCGGGAGGAGGAGCTGGCTGGTCACCCCGGAGAGCAAAGGGAGGAGGTTTCACACTCCGGGTATTCATCTCATCAATTCATCGCACATCTATTTGTCTGACGAAATGCGACGTTTTGATGCATCGTTGAGTTGCGCCTGAAATCAGGCCGCCTTGATGTCCTTGAACGCCTTCTCGAAAGCGGTCTTCACCGGCTTCGAGACGTCCTCGACAGCCTTGGAGGCGACGGCCTGAAAGTCCTTGGCCTGCTCGACGGCCATCTCGGCGCGCTTGCGCAGGAAGGCAGTCTGCAGTTCGACGACTTCCGACAGCGTCTTGGCGCCGACCAGGGCTTCAAGGTGCGAGAAGCTGGCCTCGGCATTGGCGCGAAGGATGGCGATGGTCTTCAGCGAGACATCGCCGGAAACGGTCTTGGCGGTCTCGTAGGTCGACTCCAGAACCTTCTGGGTCTCCTCGGCGCCGTTCTTCAGTTTGGTATAGGCCTCTTTCGACTGCTCGACGCCCTTCTCGGCGAAGGCGCGGATCTGGTCGGTGGCCTTGGAAGCGTCAAAGCTTGGGAATTCAACGTTCTCGATGGTCTCGGTCTTGGCAGTCTTGGACATTTTCCAACCTTTCAAGGGCAGCGGCTTTGACGGAAAGCCGTCTCGTTCATGTATGATGGCAATATAAAGGCAAGTTTTGTGCATTGCAATATCTTTGTTGCACTGCACCATAAAAAATCGCCCCGCCATTAACCAAGAGCCCAGAGATTTCGGCCGATACACGGCATGGCTTGTGGACCTTGGTCCCGTACGCTTTTATTAACAAAGCGTTAACTCAAAAAGCCCGCCTGGAAGGTCTGCCAGCGCATGCCGCCTGAAAACTACTCCTTCCTCGACGTCGCCGTACTCGACGCGGTGCGCCAGCGCTTCGCCGCCGGCGACGCGCTTGCCATACTGTCGGCCGATCTCGAGCAGGTGATCTGGGCCAACGGGCCAGGTGCCGCGGTATTCGGCTATCCGGAAATCGAAGCAATCATCGGCGCTTCCGCGCGGCTGCCGCTAATTGCCAGGCGGCAGATCATGGCGACCAGCGGCTTTCCGGATATCGGCAGCGACCGCGCCGTCACCGTGCGGCTGGCGACCGGCATGGTCAGCCGCGCCGTCGGCTTGCTCGCCAGCGCGGTAACGATGCCGGACGGCGAAAAGGCGATCATGCTGGCGATGCCCGCGGCGCAGACCGGCTCGCGCGGCGCCGCCGAAATAGCCAGCCGCGCCATTGGCGGCTTCACCGAGGCCGGACATTTCATCGCCTTCGTCGACGCCCAAGGCCATGTCGAGGCGGCTTCGGAGGGATTTGCCGCGCTCGGCATCAGGCCGGAGACGCTCGCTGCCCTGGTCGCGGACGTGGCAAGCGTTGGAGACCGCATCGTCAAGCGGCTTGTTCCCGGCGCAAGCACCTCCTACCCGGCCGGCTTTGCGCGCTTGACCGACGCGCGCCATCTCCTGGTGGTGATCGACGAAGACCAGCTCGACGGCGAGCGGAACGACCAGCCCGACGCCGGTAAGTCGGCAGCGCCGGAAAGCGCGCCCGCCGTCTCCGAAGACAAAAACACCACAGTCAGCGCCGAGCCGAGCCGAGAGAACAATACCCAGTCTCCGGCCGCGGCAAAGGGCGAAAAGGCAGACGCGGTCCCGGCAGCGGCCACGGATGACGCCCGGCCAACGCAAGGGACCGCGGCCACGGCCGACCGCGCGCCGGATGCTGCGCTGGTAGGCGGTGCCGGCCCGGCGCAGCATGACCATTGGTATTTCAATGCCGGCGGCGACGACGTGAAGGGGCCGGAGAGGCCGCCACAGATCGGACCGGCGGAGATCGCGGCCGGAAGCCGGCAGCACACCGCCGGAACGGCGGCGGCCGAGCCGAGCGCGGCGCGCAAAATCGACCGTTCGGCGCCGCCGCTGCGTTTCGTCTGGCGGACCGACGCCGAAGGTAAGTTCAGCGCGCTGTCGCCGGAATTTGCCGATATCGTCGGCAAACCCGCCGCCGATGTGATCGGTCGCCGCTTCAGGGATGTCGCGACGACTTTCGGCCTCGACGCATCGGGCGAGATCGCCACTCTGCTCGAGCGGCGCGATACCTGGTCGGGACGTTCGGTGCTGTGGCCGGTGGCGGGCACGGACCTGAAGATCCCCGTCGATCTTGCGGCGCTGCCGGTCTATGGCCGCAGCCGCGCCTTCGAAGGCTTCCGCGGCTTCGGCGTCGCGCGCAGCGCCGACGCCGTTGTCGACCCGGAAGCGCTCGGCATGGCGCTGGTGCCCAATGGCGCCGCTCCGACAGAACCCGAACCTGCCGCCGGGCAACCCGCGGCCGAGCCGGCGAAACCTGCCGACCCGTTCCTGGGCGAAGTGCCGGCGCTGACCATCGTGCCCAAGCCGGAGCGCCGCTATGCCGACAAGGTGATCCGGCTGGCCGAGCACAGGCAGCCGGCCAACGACAAGCAGCCGGGAAATGACAGGCCGGCGAGTGAGAAAGGGCTGTCGATCCTCGAGCGCAGCGCCTTTCGCGAGATCGGCGAGCGGCTGCGGAAGGAAAGTTCGGGACCGGCCGAGCCGCCAAGCGGCGCAACCGCGGGTGCTCAAAAGCAATCAGATGCGGCTGCAACCGCCGACAAGGCTGCTCCCACGGCCGAACAACCGTTGGCCGGTGAGAGGAAGACCGACCACTCCGATCTGAACGCGACTGACGCGACCTCGCCTGAGCCGGCCATACCGGAAGGCAACGAGGCCATTGGTACGGCCGAAGCGGAGACCGAGGCGGAAGATCAGAAGGATCTGGCTCGGCTCGACGGCCTCGATGTCCCCGCGGCAGCCGCTGGGAAAGACGAAACGCCTGCTGCCTCCGGGTCGCTGCTCAACTATGCCGGGCGCGAGAAAGCTACCGACGAAGCGCAGGAAGCGGGTTCCGACAGGCGCCAAACCGCAGCGGCGGAAAGGGCAGCCGAACCGACGGCCGAGCGGCCAGGAGCCGAAGCCCCTGCCCCTGAGGCAGGCGCTGGCGACGACGACGGCATGACCGCCGACGATTTTCGCGACGCGGAAGACAGCGAGGACTGGGCCGGTTCCGACCGGGACGGCGCCCTGCCCGCGCCTGGACAGCCTCGCGAAGCGAAAGCGCCGCCACCGAAAAGGCCGCGCCTCACGGTGCCGCCGCTCAAGCTCGAGGGCTTCGTGCCCTCGGCTTTCTCCACCGGGGAAGGCGACAGGGCTCCCGACACGTCCATCCTCGCCAGGCTGCCTGTGCCGCTGCTCATCCATTCCGGCGACGTGCTGCATTATGCCAATGAGGCGTTCCTCGAACTCACCGGATACGACGCGCTGGAAGACCTTGCCGATGCCGGCGGGCTCGGCGCGCTGTTCGCCGACCATTACGCCGATGATGGCGAGACTGACGAAAGCGACCGTTCGCTGAAGCTCACAACCCGCCAGGGCCAGGAATTCCCGATCGATGCGCTCCTGCGCTCGGTGCCGTGGCGCGGCGGCAAGGCGCTGATGCTGGTGGTGCGCCGCTCGGGCGAGGACGAGGCGCCCTCCTCGCATCTCAGCGCGGCCAATGACGAGCCGAACCAGCAGCCGGACGTGTCCGAACTGAAGTCGCGCATCGCCGAAATGCGCACCATCATCGACACTGCGACCGACGGCGTGGTGCTGATCGGCCGCGACGGCAACATCCGCTCGATCAGCCGCCCGGCTGAAGCCCTGTTCGGCTTCGACAGCGACGAGATCGCCGGCAAGCCCTTTGCCTCGCTGTTCGCCATCGAGAGCCAACGCGCGGCGCGCGACTATCTCGTCGGCCTTTCCGAACCTGGCGTGGCGAGCTTGCTGAACGACGGGCGCGAGGTGATCGGCCGCGAGGCGCAGGGGCGCTTCATCCCGCTGTTCATGACCATCGGCAGGCTGCCCAACGACAGCGGCTTCTGCGCCGTCGTGCGCGATATCACGCAGTGGAAGCGGGCCGAGGAAGACCTCACCCAGGCGCGCGCCGTGGCCGAGCGTGCCTCCTCGCAGAAGACGGATTTCCTCGCCCGCATCAGCCATGAGATCCGCACGCCGCTCAACGCCATCATCGGCTTTTCCGAACTGATGGTGGACGAGAAGTTCGGCCCGGTCGCCAACGACCGCTATCGCGACTATCTGCGTGACATCAACCGTTCGGGCAACCACGTGCTCGACCTCGTCAACGACCTGCTCGACATCTCCAAGATCGAGGCCGGCCAGCAGGAGATGGCCTATGAGGCGGTGTCGCTCAACGACACGCTGGCCGAAACGGTGGCGATGATGCAGCCGCAGGCCAACCGCGAGCGCGTCATCATCCGCTCGAGCTTCGCCTCGCGGCTGCCGGAAGTGGTGGCGGATTTGAGGAGTGTGCGCCAGATTGCGCTGAACATACTTTCCAACGCCATCCGCTATACCCAGGCCGGCGGCCAGGTGATTGTGTCCACCGCCTACGAGACCTCCGGCGACGTCGTCATGCGCGTGCGCGATACCGGCATCGGCATGACGCCGGCCGAGATCGAGCAGGCACTGAAGCCGTTCAAGCAGATCAATGCGCTCAAACGCGGCCGCGGCGACGGCACCGGCCTCGGGCTGCCTCTGACCAAGGCGATGGTGGAGGCCAACCGTGCCCGCTTCACTATCACATCGACACCTGGCGAAGGCACGCTGGTCGAGGTCGTCTTCCCATCGACGCGCGTGCTGGCCGAATAACGATCCGCAAGACCGAGCTTCGGCCAAAGAAAAAGGCGTCCTGGAGGACGCCTTGGAAAATGGGATGCTGTCACAACGGGGCTTGAGCTGAACCTCAGGGGACGAGGAACGGGATTTCTCCCTCAAGTTACACGCGACTATCGGCGCCGTCCCTTAACAAGTCCTTACCGGGAGCCAAAAAAATTTACGAATGTGTACCACTCGTGAAATCTAGGTAAATTGGACCGACACTATTTCTTAACCATGCCGGGGAGGCCTAATCAGCAAGCTGCGGCAGGTTCCTGAACAGCTCCAGCGCCTCCGGATTGGCGAGCGCTTCCTTGTTCTTGATGGCGCGACCATGCACCACGTCGCGCACGGCAAGCTCGGTGATCTTGCCCGACTTGGTGCGCGGGATGTCGGTGACGGCAACGATCTTCGCCGGCACATGGCGGGGGCTGGCGCCCGAGCGGATTCTGGTGCGGATGCGCTTTTCCAGATCCTCATCGAGGCTCACGCCGGCGGCCAGCCGCACGAACAGCACGACGCGCACGTCGTTGTCGAAATCCTGGCCGATGCAGAGCGCCTCCAGGATTTCCGGCATCTGCTCGACCTGGTTGTAGATCTCGGCCGTGCCTATTCTCACCCCGCCTGGATTGAGCGTGGCGTCGGAGCGGCCATGGATGACCATGCCGCCATGCGCGGTCCATTCGGCGAAGTCGCCATGGCACCAGATGTTGTCGAAGCGCTCGAAATAGGCCGCGTGGTACTTCTTGCCATCCGGATCGTTCCAGAAGCCGATCGGCATCGACGGGAATGCCTTGGTGCAGACGAGTTCGCCCTTCTCCTGCCGGACCGGCTTGCCGTCGTCGTCCCACACGTCCACCGCCAGGCCGAGGCCCGGCCCCTGGATCTCGCCGGTCCAGACCGGCTCGGTCGGGACACCCAGCACGAAGCAGGAAACGATGTCGGTGCCGCCGGATATCGAGGCGAGATGCACGTCCTTCTTGATGCCGTCATAGACGAAGCGGAAATCCTCCGGCGACAGCGGCGAGCCGGTGGATGAGATGGTCCGCACGCTTGCAAGGTCGTGGCTGTCGATCGGCTTCAGCCCTGCCTTGCGTACGGAATCGATGAATTTCGCCGAAGTGCCGAAATAGGTCATCTTCTCGGCATCGGCGAAATCGAACAGCGCATTGCCGTCGGGGTAGAAGGGCGAACCGTCATAGAGCAGCAACGTCGCCCCCGAGGCGAGGCCCGAGACCAGCCAGTTCCACATCATCCAGCCGCAGGTGGTGAAGTAGAAAAAGCGGTCGCCATCCAGCAGGCCGGCATGCAGCCGCTGCTCCTTGACATGCTGGATCAGCGTGCCGCCGACCGAGTGCACGATGCATTTCGGGATTCCGGTCGTGCCGGAGGAGAACAGAATGTAGAGCGGGTGCGAAAAAGGCAGCCGCTCGAAGGCGAGCGGCCTGGCGGCAAAGGGCGAGAGCGCTCCTTCCAGCGCCTCGGCCTGGTCGATGGTAGCGGCGACATCGGCCGACGTGCCGAGATAGTCGACGATCAGCACCTTGCGCACGGTCGCGAGCTTCTCGGCCACCGCGCGGATCTTGTCGGCGACCTCGATGGCTTTGCCGTTGTACCAATAGCCGTCAGGCGCGATGAAGACGACCGGCTCGATCTGGCCGAAACGGTCGAGCACGCCCTGTTCGCCGAAATCAGGTGAGCAGGAAGACCAGACCGCGCCGATCGAGGCGGCAGCCAGCATGGCAGCGACCGTCTCCGGCATGTTCGGCATCATGGCGGCAATGCGATCGCCCTCTCTGACGCCGATCGACAGGAAGAGCTGCTGCAGGCGCGAAGTGAGCGCATGGAGCTCGTTCCAGGACAGCCGGCGCTCGACCTTGTCCTCGCCCCGGAACACGATAGCGAGGCTGCCGCCGGTTTTTTTCAGAAGGTTCTCGGCGAAATTGAGTTTCGCGTCGGGAAAGAAGGCGGCGCCAGGCATCTTCTCGCCATCGACCAGAGCCCGCTCGCCCTTGTCGCCGACAAGTCCGCAAAAGTCCCAGACAAGGTCCCAGAATGCCTCGCGGTCGTCGATCGACCAGCGGTGGAGCTCGGCATAGCTGGAGAAAGCCTGGCCAGACTTCGCAACCGCAGCTTTCATGAAGGCGGTCATGGGCGCGGAGGCGATCCGGTCCTGCGTCGGCGTCCACAAGGGGGTGTCGGCAGCCATATCGTTCCTCCCAAAGCGCGTCGCGATTGCGGCAATTAAGCCTGATGTCGCCTGCGTCGTTGTCCCAAAACCGGCGTGGCGTTGGCGGACCGGACGGGTTTATCGCTTATGCATACCGCAGCGCAGCAGAGCAAGATTTTGTTGAAATGGCCGGCAAGGACACGGCGCAAACGCCATCGGAGGGCCATAAAGACTTGAAAAGCGTCGGCGCTCGGCTACACCCGTCGGGCGATTTGTCGGCAATGGAAACTCACGGGGCGAGATGAGATCATCTTTGATCCGGCGCGGGGTATGGGTAATCGGCGTTGCGGTGCTGGTCATCGCGCTCGCCGTCGCCGCCTTGCCGCTGATTGCCTCGACGCGCATCGTACGCGACCGCATCGCTTGGGAATTGAGCGCCTGGAGCGGCTTTCGCGTGTCGATCGACGGTTCGCCGCGCATCGAGGTGTGGCCTAAGTTCCGGGCCATCCTCAGCGATGTGACGCTGTCGCAATGGACGGAAACCGACGCGCCGCCGGTGATCGAAGCCGAGCGCGTCGAAGTCGATCTCTCGGCCATGGCCGCCGTGCAGGGCGACGTCCAATTCTCGACGGCAAGGCTGGTGCGGCCGACGATCAGGGTGGAGCGCAAGGCGAGCGGCCTCTATCTGCCGCCGCTGCCGACCGGCGGCCGCATCACCCGCTCGATCGACACTGCGCGCGGCGTGGTCACCGCGAACCCGCAGAAGCCCGACCTCGGCAGACTCCCTTCCGATCCGTTCGGCATCGTCGAGTTCCGCGACGGCCGCGTCGTGACCTCGGTTGGCGGCAAGGATACCGAGATCCTGAGCAGCCTCAGCGGCCAGGTGAACTGGGCGGCGATGAACAGCGACGCCGCGCTCACGGCGACCGGCATATGGCGCGGCGAAAGCGTCCAGATCGATTTTTCCTCGGCGAAGCCGCTGGTGCTGTTTGCCGGAGGGGTCGCCCCCGTCACGCTCGCCTTCAAGGCGGCGCCCGCCACACTTTCTTTCGACGGCGTCGCCTCGATGTCGGAGAACGGCTATCTGGACGGCCAAGCGAAATTCACCGCCCCTTCGCTGCGACGCCTGCTTGAATGGTCGCAAGCCGGCATGGCGCCTGGTGCTGCGATCGGCTCCGTCTCGGTCGCGAGCAAGGTGGCGGCCTCGGCGGGGCGCGCGAAGTTCGAGAACACGACGGTGGCGCTGGACAACAACCCCGGCATGGGAGCGCTGGACTTTTCGTTCAGCGAGCCCCTGCCCGTTATTTCCGGCACGCTTGCGTTCGATACGCTCGATCTTCGATCGGTCCTTTCCGCTTTCACGCCGATCGCTCCCGCCGGCCAGGCAGGCCCCGGCGAGTTCGACACCGGCTTCGCCGACAAGATCAACCTCGATCTCAGGCTGTCGGCGGCGCACGCCACCGCCGGCCCGATCCAGCTTGCCGATGTCGCCGCGACCGCGCAGGTCAAGAACGGGCTTGCCGTCTTCGACATCTCCGACGCGTCGGCCTTCAACGGCAACATCCAGAGCAGCCTGCGCTTCGACCGCAAGCCGGACGGCACTCAGGTCGAGTTGCGGCTTTTGGCATCGGACGTCGACACCGGCGCCTTCGCCACCGCGGCGGGGATGACGCGGCTGGTGCCGGCCGGAACCGGAACCGTCTCGGTCATTCTGAAGGGGCCGGGCAAGGCCTGGGACTCGATCTTCGAGAACGCCGACGGGTCTTTCTCGGCGACGTTCGGGCCGGGCTCGCTCAACGGCCTCAACCTGCCTGCCTTTCTCAAGCGCAACGAACAGGGCGGATTCTTCGCCCTCGACGACGTCGCCGACGGCTCGCTGCCCATCGACGGCGCCGAGATCAAGGCGAGCATCTCGAAAGGTGTGGCGCGGCTGGACAAGGCCGAGGTCAATGCACAGAAGTACAAGATCTGGCTTTCGGGCATCGCCTCCTATACCGGGCGCGGGCTGGCGCTCTCGGGCGGCATCATCCCGAACGGACAACCTGCGCAGCAACAGCCGGCCCAACAACCGGCTACCGCCGGTCAGACAGCGGTGCAGGCGCCGCAGCCCTCAAAGCAGTCGTTGTTCTTCGTCGGCGGCAACTGGAGCACTCCGTTCATCTCGCCGATCAGCCGCGGCGTTTCAGGCCAATAGAACAAGGCGCAGGTCGCGCCCGTCTTTGTTCCCTATCCGCGTTGCGCCGCCTGCTCATCGCGCTGGCGCTGGACCTCGCGGCGCTTGTTGGCGATCGAGGCAATGATGACGCCGATCGCGACGACGGCGATCAGGATGGTGCAGGCGGCATTGATCTCAGGCGTCACGCCGAGGCGCACCTGGCTGTAGATCTTCATCGGCAGCGTCGTGGCGCCGGGGCCCGAGGTGAAGGAGGCGATGACCAGATCGTCGAGCGAGAGCGTGAAGGCCAGCATCCAGCCGGAGATGATCGCCGGCAAGATGACGGGCAAGGTGATCTGGAAAAAGGTCTTCACCGGCGGCGCGCCGAGGTCCATCGCTGCTTCTTCCAGCGAGCGGTCGAAGGAGACCAGTCGCGACTGCACGACGACGGCCACGAAGCACATGGTGAAGGTGATGTGGGCGAGCGTGACGGTGAAGAAGCCTCGGTCAAGCCCGACGGCCACGAAGAGCAAGAGCAGCGACAGGCCGGTAATGACTTCCGGCATCACCAGCGGCGCAAAGACCATGCCGGAAAATAGCACCCGCCCCTTGAAGCGTGTGTAGCGGGTCAAGGTGATCGCCGCCAGCGTGCCGAGCACGGTGGCAACGGTCGCCGAGATGACGCCGACGCGGGCTGTCACCCAGGTGGCGTCCATCAGGCCCTGGTTGTGGAACAGCGACACGTACCATTTCGTCGAAAAGCCGCCCCAAACGGTGACGAGCTTGGATTCGTTGAAGGAAAAGACGATGAGAAGCACGATCGGCAGATAGAGAAAGGCAAAGCCGAGCACGATCGAGGTGATGTTGAAGCGGCTCCAGGTGGCGTTCATTTGCCTTGCTCCTGGGCTTTCGCTTGAGCTTGCTGGAAGAACATGATCGGGACGGTCAGCACCAGGAGCAGGATGACCGCCACCGCCGACGAGACCGGCCAATCGCGGTTGGCGAAGAATTCGTTCCACAGCGTCTTGCCGATCATCAGCGTCTGCGAGCCGCCGAGAAGGTCCGGTATGACGAACTCGCCGACCGCCGGGATGAAGACTAGCAAGCAGCCGGCAATCACGCCCGGCAGCGACAGCGGGAAGGTGATCTTCCAAAAGGCACCGATCGGCGGGCAGCCGAGATCCTGCGCCGCCTCTATCAGCGTATAGTCCATCTTCTCCAGCGACGAGTAGAGCGGCAGCACCATGAAGGGCAGATAGGAATAGACGATGCCGATGAAGATCGCGGTGTAGGTGTTGAGGATGACCAGCGGCTGGCTGATCAGGCCAGTGGCGAGCAGCACCTGGTTGAGCAGCCCTTCGGGTTTCAGGATGCCGATCCAGGCATAGACGCGGATCAGGAACGAGGTCCAGAACGGCAGGATCACGAGCATCAGCAAGGTCGGCCGGATCGTCGCCGGCGCGCGCGCCATGCCATAGGCGATCGGATAGCCGACGATCAGCGTCAGCATCGTCGCGATGCCCGCGATGATCAGGCTGGTCACATAGGCGTTGAAGTAAAGCGCGTCCTGGGTCAGCCACGTGTAATTGTCGAAGTTGAGCTCGCGAAAGCCGGCGAGGAATCCGGAAATACCGTCGCCGAAATCGAGCACCGGGGTGTAAGGCGGCATCGAGATCGCCGTCTGCGACAGCGAGATCTTGAAGACGATGATGAACGGGACAAGGAAGAAGAACAGCAGCCAGAGATAGGGAATGATGATAACGAGACGGTCGACGAAGCCCTTCGCCAGCTTGGTCGGCAACTGAGCGGCGGTTTCAGCCGAGGAAGAGGCGGCGGCGATATTGGTCATGGCCGCCCTGTTACCTTGTCAGCACGACGCCGGCGTCCGGCCGGAAGGAGACCCAGGCGCGATCGTTCCAGGTCAGCGGGTCCTCGCTGACGCGGGCAGCGTTCAACGCGCTTGCCCGCACCATCTGTCCGTCGTCGAGCTTGATGTGGTAGACGGTCATGTCGCCAAGATACGCAACGTCATAGACTTCGCCTTCCAGCGCATTGACGGCATCGGCCGGCTTCCTCGACGAGACCTTGATCTTCTCGGGCCGGATCGCGAAAACGATGTCGGCGCCCTTGGTGGTGTCGGTGGCATTCTCGACAACGATCTGCGCACCGGTCGCGCCGGTGATGCGCGTCGTATTCGCTGCCCGCTCGGCAACCTTGCCCTCGAACATGTTCACATTGCCGACGAAATGCGCCACGAAGCGCGACGTCGGGGCCTCGTAGATTTCCGCCGGCGTCGCCACCTGCATCACCTCGCCCCTGTCCATGATGGCGATGCGGTCGGCCATGGTCATGGCTTCCTCCTGGTCGTGGGTGACGACGACGAAGGTAAGCCCAAGTTCCTGCTGCAGGTCCATCAGTTCGAACTGCGTCTCCTCACGCAGCTTCTTGTCGAGCGCGCCGAGCGGCTCGTCCAGCAAAAGCACCTTCGGCCGCTTGGCGACCGAGCGGGCAAGCGCCACGCGCTGGCGCTGACCGCCGGAAAGCTGGTGCGGCTTGCGCTTGGCGAACTGCTCGAGCTTGACCAGCCTCAGCATCTCGGCGACGCGCTTTTCGATATCGGGAGCGGGCATGCCTTCCTGCTTGAGGCCGAAGGCGATGTTCCTTTCCACCGTCATATGCGGAAACAGCGCATAGGACTGGAACATCATGTTCACCGGCCGCTTATAGGGCGGAATGCCGCGCAGGTCCTGGCCGTCGAGCAGAATGCGCCCCGCGGTCGGCTCCTCGAAGCCGGCGAGCATCCTGAGCAGGGTCGACTTGCCGCAGCCCGAGGCGCCGAGCAGGGCGAAGAACTCACGTTCGAAGATGGTCAGCGACAGATTGTTGACAGCGGTGAAGTCGCCAAACTTCTTGGTCACCTTGTCGAACTGGATATACGGCTTGGCGCTCGGATCATTCCATGGCGCGAAATCCCTGCGGATGCTGCCAAGCGATTTCATGTCCCACTCCGGGTCTGTTTCGTTCCGCTGGAACGGTTCATGGTTTCGAGAAAACGCCGAACCGCTCCAGCTTTTTGTTTCTGACGCAATTCCGGGCGGAAAACCGTCCCACACTGTTGCTGGAATTGCTTCTAAAGAAAGCGACTCCGGCAGTTTCTGCCGGGGTCGCGTCTCGATGCTTATTGGCCGGTGACGATCTTGGTCCAGGTGCGCGTGATGATGCGCTGTGTCTTGGGATCGTAGGGCTGGACGGTGTAAAGCTTCTTGGTCGTCTCCTCGTCCGGATAGACCGAGGTGTCCTCCAGGAGGGCCTTGTCGACGAACTGCTGCGAGGCCTTGTTGCCGTTGGCGTAGAGCACATAATTCGAGGATTTGGCGATGACTTCCGGCGTCATCATGTAGTTGATGAACTCATGCGCTTCTGCGACATGCGGCGCGTCGGCTGGGATCGCCATCTGATCGAACCACATCTGGGCGCCTTCCTTGGGCACCGAATAGCCGATCTCGACGCCCTGCTTGGCCTCCTCGGCGCGGTTGCGCGCCTGGAACACATCGCCCGACCAGCCGATCGCCAGGCAGATGTCGCCGTTTGCCAGCGCGTTGATGTATTCCGAGGAATGGAACTTGCGAATATACGGCCGAACCTTGAGCAGGGCCTCCTCGGCCTTGGCGATATCGTCGGGCGAGGTGCTGTTTGGATCGAGGCCGAGATGTTTCAACGTGGCCGGAATGATGTCGGAGGGGGAATCCAGCACATAGACGCCGCAATCCTTGAGCTTGGCGAGGCTCTCCGGATTGAAGAACACATCCCAGCTGTCGATCTTGTCGGTGCCGAGTGCCGCCTGCACCTTCTTGACGTTGTAGCCGAGGCCGACCGTGCCCCACATGTAGTTGACCGAGTACTCATTGTTCGGATCATACTTTGCGGTGCGCTCCGAAATGACATCCCACATGTTGGAGATGTTCGGCAGCTTGGACTTGTCGAGCTTCTGGAAGACGCCGGCCTGGATCTGGCGCGCCAGGAAATTGGCGCTGGGCACCACGACATCATAGCCGCTGCCCCCGGCCAGCAGCTTCGTCTCCAGGATCTCGTTGGAATCGAAAGTGTCGTAGACGACCTTGATGCCGGTCTTCTTGGTGAAGTCCTCGATGATCGAGCTGTCGATATAGTCCGACCAGTTATAGACGTTGACGACGCGGTCGTCGGCATGGCCGCTCGCGGCGAAGAGCGCCAGAAAGGCCGAAGTCGCCGAAAGCAAAAGCGCTTTGCGGATCATGATATTCTCCTTTGGTGAGTGTTCCCGTGCCGGCTCGTCGCGACATGGGCGCGGGACGGCGTTTGTTTCAGACTATGGAGATTTCCGGAGAGCCACAAGCGCGCGCGCCTGGCAGTGCGCCGGATCGTTGAGTGACGGGCGCCGCCCTTGCCTCCTTTCCAGGAAGCTGTTCGGACGGCCTCAGCGGCGTTGGCCGCGGCGTAAGCAGAGATGTAACGATGCGGTCCGGCCTCGATGAGGCCGGCGGAGTCACTTGGCAAGATACGCCTGTCTTGTTGTTGCCGTAATTGCAGCCTGCCCGGCCCGCAGCGGAGTTGTCAATGGGGAAGACACTCGAGCATCAATTGGGAGACGGCAGCCCGGTGATGCCCGGCCGCTCGGGCCGGGTCTGCCGCTTGAACTCAAACGCTATATGAACAAGCAGCGCGGCGATGACGACCGCGCCGCCGATGATGGTGCGCCCCGACGGCACCTCGGAATGGACGAGCCACACCCAGATTGGACCGAGGATCGGCTCAAAAGTGCCGAGCAGCGCCGCGACCGCCGCGGGCACCAGGCGGGCGCCCATGGCGAAAAAAGCAAGACCGACGCCGAGATTGATGACGCCGAAGGCGAAAAGAAAGCCCATGTCGCGCCCGGAGACGGTGAATTCCGTGGCTTGCGAGGCAGCAAAAGCACCGGCGAGCAACGCGCCGAGGCAAGTGGCCGGCACCATGCGCACATGGGCAAAGCGCCGGGTGATCACGGTCGCGAACGACAACATCACCGCGATCAGCAGCGCCAGGCCATCGCCGATCGGCGAGACGGCGCCGTCAAGCGATTCCGAGACCATGATGGCCACGCCGGTGATGACGGCGGCAATGGCGACCCAGGTTCCTGGGGTCACGCGTTCGCGAAACAGCACCCAGGCGAGCATGGCCGCCAGAAGCGGGACACCGGCCTGCATCAACAAGATGTTGGCGACCGTCGTGTAGGCGAGCGCGACGATGAAGCTCGTGGAGGCGGTGGCGAAGCAGAGAGCGACGCCCAGCCCAGGCAAGCCCATGTCGCGGAACAATCTCCAGGTGCCGCGCCAGCCGTCGCGCCAGAGCATGAAGGCGACGAGGAAGCCAACCGCCCAGATCGAGCGCCAGAACACCACGGTCCAGCTGTCGCCGACATGGATGAAGCGAGCGATGGTGCCGCCAAAACTCCACATCAGCGCCGACAGGAAGACCAGCAGCATGCCGATCCGCTCCTCGCGCGGCGAGACGGCAGCCAAGGCAACGCGAGACGAGGCGGTATCGGTCATAGGCGAGATTGTCAGCGATTTGCCGGCCGCACGATCCACCACGGACGACCACACCATATCCCATTCGCGTAGCGCAAATGCTGGAGCCAGGCGTGATCCAGCATCCGCTGAAATGTAGGACAAAGCCGGCTTGCGGGCCGCTAAACCGCTGCGGCTGGCGGGGGGTGCTACCCCTGGAAATCGAAGGCGCTGAGACCCGTCACCATCTCGTCGAGGCCAAGCGGCCGGGTCACCGGCGGCTCGGCGCGCGCCAGGCAGCCGACGCGCTCGCAGAGCCTGCAGGCCGGGCCGACCGGCGTTGCATATGCCGTGCTCTGCGCGGCCTTGGCGGCGGACGGTCCGGGCAGCGCCGCGCTGTAGACGATCTCGTCGCGAAAGCCGATGTCGCAGCCCAGCAGAAGCGCCGTGCGCCGCGGCCGCTCGGAAAAGGCGCCTTGCGGCCCTTCGAGCGTGCGGGCGATGCAGAGGAACTCGGCCCCGTCCGGCATTTCCACCGCCTCGACCAGGATCCGGCCCGGCTGCGAAAAGGCCGCATGGACAGGAAGCTTCGGACAGGCGCCGCCGAAACGGCTTTGCGGATAGCCCAGGCTGCCCGCCTTGCGGAAGCGGTTGCCGGCACTGTCGACCTCCAGCATGAAGAACGGTACGCCTGAGGCGCTCGGCCGCTGCAGCATGGTCAGGCGGTTTGCCGCCTGCTCGAAGGAGACGCCGAAGCGCGAACGCAAGACGTCGATGTCGTAGCGGGCGCGGACGGCCGCTGCATGAAAGGCTTGATAGGGCATCATCAGCGCGTGCGCCGCATAGCGGCCGAGCTCGAAACGGGCTAAGCGGCGCGCTTCGTCCGTGCCGAGCTTCAACGTCTGGATCTCGCCCGCCACGGCCACCGTCATGCGCATCAGGCTCGCCTCCATGGCGACCTCGCGCAGCTGATCGAAGGGGGAGAGCCGCTCTGACAGGAACAGGCGTTGCGAATGGCGATCGTAGCGCCTGCGCCAGTTCGGCATGGTGGCCACCGGCAGCACCTTGACCACGATGCCGTGCTCGCGCCTTAGCCACGCCTTCAGCGTGCCGAACAGGTCGTCGCCTGGATCGAGCAGCGAAATGAAGGCCTCGGCTTCCTCCTCCAGCGCGGCGAAATGGTTCGGCCTGCGCTCGAAAGTCTCGTGCACTTCGTCGACAGGCAGGCGCGTGCCGGACAATGCGGTCGCCCTGCCCTCCCGCGCCAGGAGTTCATTGAGATCCGACAGCCGATCGGCCTGCTCGCGATAGGCGCGAAACAATTTCACCATCGCGGCGGAAGCGTTCGGCGCGATCTCGGCGAGGTCGATCAGTTCCTGGTCGCCCGGCAGTTCGCCGGCCAGCAGCGGATCGCCGAACACTTCCTTCAGCGCCGCGATCGATCCTTTGGTCTCGCCCTGCAATTCGTGCGGGTCGATCTTGTAGGCCGACGCCAGCTTGAGGATCAGCTGCACCGTCAGCGGCCGCTGGTTGCGCTCGATGAGATTGAGGTAGGACGGCGAGATGCCCAGGCCTTCGGCCATCGCCGTCTGGGTCAGGCCCTTGGCGTTGCGAAGCCGGCGGATGCGCGGCCCGGCGAAAATCTTCTGCTCGGCCAATCGGCTACCTTGAAAAGAGTTTTACATAACGGCGCGCCGTCGCGGGCTCATCCAGCTTTTTACAATCATGACAGATTTACAGCCCCGACCTGTCAAACGCAACACCAGTTTTCCCGTATTTTAGCGGGCAAGCTCCGGTTTTTCTGGCGACTTTTGCGGCGCAATGTAAACAATGTAACACGTGAACGGCCCACAGATACGTCCCTCAAACGGGCCATCTAAACAAGCAAGACTGACCTGGAGCAATCGATGACTGATTTTTACAACCTCGTCCCGTCCGCGCCGGAGGGCCGTTTCGACGGCATCGAACGGCCCTACTCGGCGGAGGACGTGAAGCGGCTGCGCGGCTCGGTCCAGATTCGCCATACGCTTGCGGAGATGGGCGCGAGCAGGCTGTGGAAGCTGATCCACGAGGAAGATTTCGTCAATGCGCTCGGCGCCATGTCGGGCAACCAGGCCATGCAGCAGGTCAGGGCGGGCTTGAAGGCGATCTATCTGTCGGGCTGGCAGGTCGCGGCCGACGCCAACACCGCGTCGGCCATGTATCCGGACCAGTCGCTTTATCCGGCGAATGCGGCGCCGGAGCTGGTCAAGCGCATCAACCGCACGCTGCAACGCGCCGACCAGATCGAGACATCCGAAGGCAAGGGTCTTTCGGTCGAGACCTGGTTCGCGCCGATCGTCGCCGACGCCGAAGCCGGCTTTGGCGGGCCGCTCAACGCGTTCGAGATCATGAAGGCCTTCATCGAGGCCGGTGCCGCTGGCGTCCACTATGAGGACCAGTTGGCGTCGGAGAAGAAGTGCGGCCATCTCGGCGGCAAGGTGCTGATCCCGACCGCAGCGCATATCCGCAACCTTAATGCGGCCCGGCTTGCAGCGGACGTGATGGGCACGCCGACGCTGGTGGTGGCGCGCACCGACGCGGAAGCCGCCAAGCTGCTCACCTCCGACATCGACGAGCGCGACCGGCCTTTCGTCGACTATGACGCCGGCCGCACGGTCGAGGGCTTCTATCACGTCAGGAACGGCATCGAGCCCTGCATCGCGCGCGCCGTCGCCTACGCGCCGCATGCGGACCTGATCTGGTGCGAAACCTCGAAGCCGGATCTTCAGCAGGCAAGGAAGTTCGCTGAAGGGGTGCACAAGCACCACCCGGGCAAGCTGCTCGCCTATAATTGCTCGCCGTCGTTCAATTGGAAGAAGAACCTGGACGACGCGACCATCGCGAAGTTCCAGAAGGAACTCGGCGCCATGGGCTACAAATTCCAGTTCATCACACTGGCCGGGTTCCACCAGCTGAACTTCGGCATGTTCGAACTGGCCCGCGGCTACAAGGAGCGCCAGATGGCGGCCTATTCGGAACTGCAGGAGGCGGAATTCGCGGCGGAGGTCCATGGCTATACCGCGACCAAGCATCAGCGCGAAGTCGGCACCGGCTATTTCGATGCCGTTTCGATGGCGATCTCCGGCGGCCAGTCTTCGACCACCGCCATGCATGAATCGACCGAGCACGCCCAGTTCAGGCCGGCGGCCGAGTAATGCCAACACCAGAGGAAACGCCCGAAGGGCACTTACGTCGAGGAGAACAGCAATGGCATCGATAAGCCGGGTCAAGGAACGGGCCGAAGAACAATCAAGCGCGATGAGCGTCGATCAGCAGGCGACGATCCGCATGCTTGCCAACGACCTGCACAGGCTCAACCAGTCTGTGATGAAGGCGGTCGAAGCAGGTGTGTCCGTCGAGCTGGTGCGCTCTGCCAGGCACCATGGCGGAGACGGCAACTGGGGTGATCTTTTGATCCCAGTGATCGTCACCCATCAGAACCAAGGCTGACGTAACGTCAACAATCACTCGCGAGTGTCTCCCGTGTGCTATACGTTCCGGGGGACGTTCGTTTTTTCGAATTGTAGCCGTGGCGCTGGGGAGAACTTGCGCCGGATTTTAGCAATTCTTCCTATATTATCATTTTCCACTATTTTTGCTTGACACCGCTGCCGATCTCGCGCCAATTGCGCGCTTAAGGTTTCAACCCTGCATTGAACCAGAGCCTCCGCCATACATGTGTCCCGCCAATCGTGACGACTCTGAAAAACCAATGAAACCGGCGGACCGTGGCGCGGCGGCCCGGCTGCCGGCGGATATCTCCAAGGTGCTGGTGGTCGGCAAATCGTCGATCAACCGGGTCGTCGTATCGAAAATCGTGGAAAAGTCCGGGCTGAAGCCGATTTCGGAGCCACCGGAGGCGGCCGAGAAAGCTTTGGCCGGCCTGGTTCCCGGCGCAATCATACTCGATGGCGGACCCGACGACAGGGATTGCGACAGGTTGCTGTCCGGCATCGACGCGCTGCGGCGCGCTTCCGGCAAGGCGCGGCCCGCCGTGATCCTGCTTTCAACCAGGAATGGCACGCCGGACAGCCTCGGCCTGTCGAGCGTGGTCGACGCCGTGGTCGCCAAGCCGATCACGCCCGAAAGGCTGCAACCAGTAATCGATCGCCTGGTCGGCCGCGGCTAGGCAGAGGCGACGCTCAGCCGGGCTTCGCTATTGCCTCGACCAGTGCCGGCAACTCGCCGAGATCTGCGATCTCGCGAAAACGCGGCGCCGCGACAGGCGCCTCGGCGTGTTCGATCGCCCAGGTCAATTCGTGCGGCACATGGATGCCCCAGCCACCGGCCTCGATGGCGGGAACCACATCGGACTTGAGCGAGTTGCCAACCATCATGCTGTTCTGCGGACCGTCGCCATGGCGGCTGAAGATGCGGGCATAGGTGGCTGCGCTCTTGTCGCTGACGATCTCGACGGCATCGAAGAGATCACCCATTCCCGACTGCGCGAGCTTGCGCTCTTGATCGAAGAGGTCGCCCTTGGTGATCAGCACCAGATGGTAGGAGCCCGCCAGCTTTTCGACCGTCTCGCGGGCATGCGGCAGCGGCTCGATCGGATGGCTCAGCATCTCGCGGCCGGCAGCCAGGATTTCGCCGATGACCGAACCGGGCACCTCGCCGTTTGTGATCGCGACGGCCGTCTCGATCATCGACAGCGTAAAGCCCTTAATGCCGAAGCCATAGAGGGCGAGGTTGCGCCTTTCCGCTTCGAGCAGCCGTGCCGCGATGTGCTCATGATCGCCGTGCTCGGCCAGCAAGGCGGCAAAACGCTTCTCGGTCAGGCGGAAGAACTGCTCGTTCTGCCACAGCGTGTCGTCGGCATCGAAGCCGATGGTGGTCAAACGTGGAGCGGACATGTGCGACCCTTTGCTTACAGGCTCATCTAGACCCTGTGGCGCTGCGCCGCCAGCAAGAAGACAGGCACGCCGGTTCCTTTGGGCTGCGGCTCGGCTTGCCTGTGGCGACGCGGGCGCCTCCCCTTTCCTTCCGCCACGGCGCCCGGCTATACTTTGAAATCCGCAACACAATCTGGTGAATGATGCCGCCTGAAAAAAAGGAAGTCCGTCCGTCGAGCCGGGGGGGACGCGCCCGCACGCCTGCCTTCTTGAAAAACGAACGCGGTGTGAAGAACTGGAAGGAAGCCAGCGCCTGGCTGGAATGGCGCGGCATCGAGGACATCGAGTGCATCACGCCGGACCAGGCCGGCGTCGCCCGCGGCAAGATGATGCCGTCGAAGAAATTCACCTCCAACACATCGCTGGCCTTACCTTCGGCC
The DNA here is from genome assembly GCF_003997575.1 of Mesorhizobium sp. M1A.F.Ca.IN.022.07.1.1. Lineage (NCBI taxonomy): Bacteria > Pseudomonadati > Pseudomonadota > Alphaproteobacteria > Hyphomicrobiales > Phyllobacteriaceae > Mesorhizobium > Mesorhizobium sp. M1A.F.Ca.IN.022.07.1.1. The sequence continues at coordinate 13,494 of NZ_RZST01000014.1, read as the reverse complement.
GTGTTCATGACGACGATATCCGGCGGCTATCCGGAAGACGGCAATGGCTTCCACTATCCGGAGGACGACGGCGACCTGAAGCTCTTGCCCGATCTCTCGACACTGACCGTCGTGCCCTGGGAGGAAGATCCGACCGCCGCGGTGATCTGCGACCTCGTCCACCAGGATGGCCGCTCCGTCGAATTCACGCCGCGCAACGTGCTGAAGCGCGTGCTGGCCGCCTATGACGACCGGGGGCTGAAGCCGGTGGTGGCGCCCGAGATCGAATTCTATCTGGTACGCAAGAACCCCGATCCGGACTATCCGCTGACGCCGCCCGTCGGGCGCTCAGGGCGGCCGATCGGCGGCGGCGCCGGCTATTCGATCGCGGGCGTCAACGAGTTCGACGAACTGATAGACGACATCTACCATTTCTCGGAGCGGCAAGGCCTGGAGATCGATACGCTGATCCACGAGGAGGGCGCCGGCCAGCTCGAGATCAACCTGCGTCACGGCAATCCGATCGAGCTTGCCGACCAGGTCTTCATGTTCAAGCGCACGATCCGCGAGGCGGCGCTGAAGCACGAAATCTACGCCACCTTCATGGCCAAGCCGATCCAGGGGCAGCCTGGCTCGGCCATGCATATCCACCAGTCGGTGGTCGACAAGAAGACCGGAAAAAACATCTTCTCGGCCGAAGACGGCGCCGAGACGGATGCGTTCTTCCATTTCATCGGCGGCATGCAGAAACACGTGCCGAACGCGCTGGTGATGCTTGCGCCTTACGTCAATTCCTATCGGCGGCTCACGCAGGCAGCGTCGGCGCCGGTCAACAACAAGTGGGGCTACGACAACCGCACGACGGCTTTCCGCGTGCCGCGTTCCGATCCCGCGGCGCGGCGCGTCGAAAACCGGATTCCGTCCTCGGACGCCAATCCCTATCTGGCGCTTGCCGCCTCGCTTGCCTGCGGGTTGATCGGCATGAACAACAAGGTCCAGGCCGAGCCGCCGGTGCTGACGACCGCCAACGAGGACGAGATCGACCTGCCGCGCAGCTTGCTCGAGGCCGTGGACCTCTTCGAAGCCGACGAGGAGCTTGGCGCCATCGTCGGCAAATCCTTCGCAGCCACGTATGCGGCCATCAAGCGAGCCGAGTTCGAGACATTCATGGAAGTGATCAGCCCTTGGGAGCGGGAGTATCTGTTGCTGAATGTGTGAGCGGCCACTTCGAGTGAATGAGTGAATAGTGAATGGTGAGTAGTTTCATATTGGATGAGTGAACGCAGCCAGAGCGCTCTAGCAAAGCATTCGCTATTCACCATTCACCATTCACCTGCGTTTCCGCATGCCTCGATGGGCGGGTATTCCGGCCACGGCATCATGCTGTCCAACTTCTTCGGCAAGCTCTACGCCGAGACGGTCGCAGGCAATCGCGACCGTCTGAAGCTGATCGAGAATCTGAAGATTCCGGCCTTCCCGGGCGGCCGTCGTTTACGCGCACCGCTGCTGTTTCTGGCGCTCCACTGGTTCGCACTGCGCCGCAGGATCTGAAGCCGGAACATGTGCAGAAGCAGTTAATTCGACAAGTCCGCTTCCCTAACGGCACGTTGCGGAATCCTTAACAAACGCGCAGAATTTCGCAAAAAGGCGCACTGATGCCATAATCGGCGGTAAAAGATGCCGGTTCGGGGCGATAAGACGGGGATTTGCGCGGGCCTGCCCGCTGGAAATTTCGGGACCGATGCCGATCAGCCGCGAACGGTTTGCGGCAAGATCGAAAGAACGTCGGCCCGGTTGTTGGAGGTGGTTTAGGTGAACGAGCCCTTCAGTTTCGGTGCGCCGGAACGACGGCACTTTGCTGTGCGGTTCGGCTATGACATGCGGCCCTCGTTCTGGCAGGGCCTGCAGTCGAACGCGCATCTGGTGATCGCGGCCGTCGGCACCGCGGCGCTGCTTGGCGTGGCGGCGGTGGCGCTTTGGCTGGCCTTGCCGGCCAATGAGCGGCAGGCGATCGCGAAAACGGAGCAGACCGTCCCCGCGATCCCGGTCAAGACGAAGAAAATCGCTCCGACGGTATCGAGCGCTGTCAGTGTCGCCGCCGCGCCGCAAGCCGCGCGCAAGGCCGATGCGGTTTCGCCCATGACTGTATCCCGAGAAGCCGCCATCCCGGCACTGGCTTCCAACAATCCCCGCTGGAACGGCACGGTTGGTGAGCTTGCGCCCGCGGCGGATGCCCCGCCGGCCTCATCCGCCCAGGCAGCGGAGAAGCCGGCGACGCAGAACGACAAACCAGCCGTTGCCGCCTTCGCCGAATCCGCGTCCGGAAACGATGCTTCGGCCGCCCTGGCTGAGGTCGCATCGCCTGCGCCGGCTGCTGCCCAATCGGCAGACGCAAAAAAGCCTGACGACAAAATGGATGCGGCCCAGACCGCCGCCATCCCGGACGCGAAGCCCCAGGTTGCCGAGGCCCAGCCGGCGGCACCCGACGATGCGGCCCAGGACGAGCCGAAGCCCGAAAACGCCGGCACTGGCACCAATGGGCGCGTCCTGAGGGCTGTTACCATGCGTTCCGGCCCGAAGAACGGCGCCGCCGCGATCGTCACTGTGCCTGCCAAGTCAGCCGTGCAGGTGATGAGCTGCAAAAAATGGTGCGAGATCGTCTATAACGGCAAACGCGGCTGGATCTACAAGAGCTTCGTCAAGACCGGCGCCTGATCTGGACGCTCTTGGCGGCCTGACGCCGCCGCGACGTCGGTTCAGATGCAGCGCCCGCCGTCGACCTCCAGCGCCACGCCGGTGATGAAGGCCGCCTCGTCCGAAGCCAGCCAGAGCGCCGCGTTGGCGATGTCGAGCGGCGTCGACAGCCGGCCGAGCGGGATAGAGACGCGGAATTTTTCGCGGATCTCCGGCGTGTCGGCGCCCATGAACTTCTCCAGCATGCCGGTCTCGCCGGCGACCGGGCAGAGGCAATTGACGCGGATGTTCTTCGGGGCGAGTTCGACCGCCATCGACTTGGTGGCGGTGATCGCCCATCCCTTGGAGGCGTTGTACCAGGTGAGGCCCGGCCGCGGCCTGATGCCGGCTGTCGAAGCCGTGGTCAGTATGACGCCGCCGCCCTGCCGGTCCATGATCGGCACCACGGCAAGCGCGGCATGATAGATCGCCTTCATGTTGACAGCGGTGATCAGGTCGAAGGTTTGCTCGTCGACGCCGAGCATGTCGCCGTTGCGATGGGTGTAGCCGGCATTGTTGACCATGATGTCGACGCGGCCGAAGGCGCTTTTGGCGGCATAAACCATCTCGTCGAATTCGGAGCGTTGCGAGACGTCGGTCTGGGTCCAGATCGCGTTGTCGCCGATTTCCTTCGCCACGCGCGCTGCGCCCTTGGCGTTGAGGTCGGCAACCACGACGCGTGCGCCTTCCTCGGCGAAGCGCTTCGCCATGCCCTCGCCGAAGCCCGACGCCGCGCCGGTGATGATGGCAACCTTGTTTTGCAGACGCATGGTTTTTCCCATCATTGAAGGGCTGGCGGTCGCCATTCTCCCTTAGCTTTCGTCACATTCAGGTTCTATGTTGCAGGCGCGAACGCTTCCGGAAAGCTGTTGCTTGCCGACAAGCCTCCCGGCGGCGCCAGTGTCAAGGCCGCATTTGGGCCCAATCGATTGTCCAGCGATTGGTCCCGGATGTGACACCATGACACTGGACGATTTAAATCGATTAGAATATATCAGCGCCGCTACCGGCTAGCGGCATCAAACCGGACTGACCATGACCAGCCAGATCATCCCTGTCGAACCTTTCGACTTCATCATCTTCGGCGGTACCGGCGACCTGTCGGAGCGCAAGCTTCTGCCCTCGCTCTACCACCGCCAGCGCGACCACCAATTTTCGGAGCCGACGCGCATCATCGGCACGTCGCGCGCGAAGATGAGCGATGCCGAGTTCCAGACCTTCGCCAAGAAAGCGATATCGGACCATGTGAATCCGGCCGACATCGAGCCGAAGGAACTGGACACATTTCTTGCTCGGCTTTCCTATGTCTCGGCGGACGCCACCTCCGGCGTCGGCTTCGACAAGCTCAAGAAGGCCATCGGCGACAGCGACCGCATCCGCGCTTTCTACCTCGCGGTGGCGCCGGCGCTGTTCGGCGACATCTCGCATCAGCTCAAGGAACACAAGCTGATCACCCCGAACTCGCGCATCGTGCTGGAGAAGCCGATCGGCCGTGACCTCGCCTCGGCACGGGCGCTCAACGACGCTGTGGGTGACGATTTCCACGAAAGCCAGATCTTCCGCATCGATCACTATCTCGGCAAGGAAACGGTGCAGAACCTGATGGCGCTGCGCTTTGCCAACGCGCTTTATGAGCCGCTGTGGAACTCCGCCCATATCGATCATGTGCAGATCACCGTGGCCGAGACCGTGGGTCTCGAGGACCGCGTCACCTACTACGACAAAGCCGGCGCGCTGCGCGATATGGTGCAGAACCACATCCTGCAGCTGCTTTGCCTGGTTGCCATGGAAACACCGTCCTCGATGGACGCGGACGCCGTGCGCGACGAGAAGCTGAAGGTGCTGCGGGCGCTGAAGCGCATCAACGGCAACGAGGCGCCGAAGCACACGGTGCGCGGCCAGTATCGCGCCGGCGCCTCCGCCGGCGGGCCGGTCAAGGGCTATGTCGAGGAGCTCGGCAAGGACAGCAACACCGAGACCTTCGTCGCCCTCAAAGCCGAGATCGGCAACTGGCGCTGGGCCGGCGTGCCTTTCTATCTCAGGACCGGCAAGCGGCTGGCGACCCGCGTTTCGGAAATCGTCATCGAATTCAAACCGATCCCCTATTCCATCTTCGGCGACAGCGCCGGGCCGATCTTCGCCAACCAGCTGGTGATCAGGCTGCAGCCGGACGAAGGCGTCAAGCAGTACATCATGATCAAGGATCCGGGGCCGGGCGGCATGCGGCTGCGCCAGATCTCGCTCGACATGAGCTTCGCGCAATCCTTCCACAGCCGCGCGCCGGACGCCTACGAGCGGCTGATCATGGATGTGGTGCGCGGCAACCAGACGCTGTTCATGCGTCGCGACGAGGTCGAGGCGGCCTGGAAGTGGATCGATCCGATCCAGAACGCCTGGGAAAGCGCCAGGCAGGAAGCGCAGGGCTATACGGCCGGCACCTGGGGTCCGTCGGCCTCCATCGCGCTCATCGAACGTGACGGACGGACATGGCACGAGAGCAATTGAGCGGGGCCGTTTACGCCTGGAACGGCTTTGCCGACCGCCAGCAGCTGGCGGCGGCCCTTGCCGGCCACGTCGCCGCCCGCCTGACCAAGGCGATCACCGACCGCGGCACGGCGCTGCTCGCCGTATCCGGCGGCACGACGCCGGCAAAATTCTTCGCCGCGCTCTCTTTAATCCCGATCGCCTGGGACAAGGTCACCGTGACGCTGGTCGACGAACGTTTCGTGCCGCCCTCCTCGCCGCGCTCGAATGCCGGGCTGGTGGCGGCGAACCTGCTCCAGAACAAGGCAGCGGCAGCGCACTTCGTGCCGCTCTACCATGAGGCGGCGACCATCGAGGACGCAGCGGCGTCGGACAGCGAGCCCCTGCAATCATTGCCCTGGCCTCTGGATGTGGTGGTGCTTGGCATGGGTGCCGACGGCCACACGGCCTCCTTCTTTCCCGATGCCGGCAATCTCGCCGAGCTCATCGACCCGTCCTCACCGCGGATCGTGCTGCCCGTGCATGCGCAAAGCGCCGGCGAGCCGCGGCTGACGCTGTCGATGGCGCGGATCGTTGCCGCCGGTTTCATCGCGCTCCACATCGAGGGAGAGGACAAGCGTATTGCCTTCGACGGCGCGATGGGAGCGGGCATGAAAAAGCCCATCCGCAACGTGCTCGAAGCGGCGCCGATACCGGTAGAGGTGTTCTGGGCACCCTAATTTCACCAAAGGAACAGCCCCGGAGGCTGTGGGAGGACGTTTTCCGGGGCCAGAAAGGACCAGCCATGACAGCCAGACGCGACGTCGAAGCCATCACCGAACGCATCCGCCAACGCTCGAAGGCCGGCCGCGAAGCCTATCTCGGACGCATCGCGGAGGCGTCGGGGCGCGCCGCCAACCGCGCGGTGCTCTCCTGCGGCAACCTCGCCCACGGCTTTGCCGTCTGCAGCCCATCGGAGAAGGTGGCACTCGGCGGCGATTGCGTGCCCAACCTCGGCATCATCACCTCCTACAACGACATGCTGTCGGCGCATCAGCCGTTCGAGACCTTTCCGGCGCTGATCAAGGACGCGGCACGCGAAGCAGGCGGCATCGCCCAGGTCGCCGGCGGCGTGCCGGCGATGTGCGACGGCGTGACGCAAGGCCAGCTAGGCATGGAGCTGTCGCTGTTCTCGCGCGACGTGATCGCCATGGCAGCGGCGATCGGCCTTTCGCACAACATGTTCGACGCCGCCGTCTTCCTCGGCGTCTGCGACAAGATCGTGCCCGGGCTGGTGATCGCGGCGCTCACCTTCGGGCACCTGCCGGCCGTCTTCATTCCGGCCGGACCGATGACGTCGGGCCTGCCGAACGACGAGAAGGCCAAGGTCCGGCAGCTCTATGCCGAGGGCAAGGCGGGCCGCGCCGAGCTGCTCGAGGCGGAGTCCAAATCCTATCACGGGCCGGGCACCTGCACCTTCTACGGCACCGCCAATTCCAACCAGATGCTGATGGAGATCATGGGCCTGCACACGCCCGGCGCCTCCTTCGTCAACCCGGGTACGCCGCTGCGCGACGCGCTGACCAGGGAGGCGGCGAAGCGCGCGCTGGCGATCACCGCGCTCGGCAATGCCTATACGCCGGTCGGGCGCATGATCGACGAGCGCTCGATCGTCAACGGCGTGGTCGGCCTGCACGCGACCGGCGGCTCGACCAACCACACCATCCACCTCATCGCCATGGCCGCGGCAGCCGGAATTTCGCTTACCTGGCAGGACATCTCCGACCTGTCGGAGGCCGTGCCGCTGCTCGCCCGCGTCTACCCGAACGGACTCGCCGACGTGAACCATTTCCACGCCGCCGGCGGGCTCGGCTTCCTGATCCGCGAGTTGCTCGACGAAGGCTTGCTGCACGAGGACGTGCAGACGGTCTGGGGCGAAGGCCTGCGGCCCTATGCTGTCGAGGCAAAGCTCGGCGCCGACGGCAGCGTCGTGCGTGAAGCGGCGCCGCTCGAGAGCGGCGACGAGAAGGTGCTGGCGCCGTTCAAGAAGGCGTTCCAGCCGACCGGCGGACTGAAGGTGCTTGCCGGCAACCTCGGCCATGCCGTGATCAAGACCTCTGCGGTCAAGCCCGAACGGCGCGTCATCGAGGCGCCGGCCAAGGTGTTCGACAGCCAGCAGGGGCTGAACGAAGCTTTCAAGTCGGGCACGCTGACCGGCGACTTCGTCGCCGTGATCCGCTTCCAGGGGCCGAAGGCCAACGGCATGCCGGAACTGCACAAGCTGACCACCGTGCTCGGCGTGCTGCAGGATCGCGGCCAGCGCGTCGCGCTGGTGACCGACGGGCGCATGTCGGGTGCTTCCGGCAAGGTGCCGGCGGCGATCCATGTGACGCCGGAAGCGGTCGAGGACGGGCCGATCGCCAGGATCCATGACGGCGACATCATTCGCCTCGACGCCGACGCAGGCACGCTGGAGGTGCTGGTGCCGGGAACGGAGTTCGCGCTGCGCCGCACGGCGGATGCCGACCTGATCGGCAACGAGTTCGGCTTCGGCCGCGAGCTGTTCGCCGGCTTTCGCCAACTGGTTGGCCGCGCCGACCACGGCGCCGCCGCCTTCGCAAATGCCTAACCTCAATCTGCTAAAAAAAGAGCGGCTCGGTGCCGCCGCTCGGAGCCGCCCTTTGTCGTAAGCGGTGTGCCATCGGCACCTAGACAAGAGGTCTCACGAGGTATTCTTGCCACTGAAGACCTCCGCCAAATAGTCAATAAACACCCTGACTTTACGTGGGGTGTGACGTCGCTGAGCGTAGAAGGCGAAGATCGGTTGCTCCATGGGTTCATGATCCGGCAGCAGCCGCACGAGGCGGTTCTCCGCTATATCCTGGGCGACCATGAAATCGCCCAAGAGGGAGTACCCCCCTCCCGCTAGGCAGGCGTTTCTCACCGCTCGCGCTGAGTTCATTGTCAATTGCTGCGGCACTTCGAAGTCAATGACCTTTCCTTGATGCGAAAACTTATGAACGCGCCCCCATTCCCCGCTGACCTGAGTAACGGATGGGCACGCTCTGATCTCGTCCAAGGTCCTGGGTGTCCCATATTGCTGGCAAAACTGGGGTGTCGCGACGAACACGATCCTCTGCGTGAAAATCCTCTGCGCAATCAGGGATGAATCGTTCAACGGTCCTACCCGGATGGCGACATCGAAGTGCTCGCCAATGAGATCAACCAAACGATTGCCAAGGTCGATTGAGACATCGAGCTGCGGGAACCGGCGCACGAACTCAGGAACCACTGGTGCCAGGCACTCATTACCAAAGGCCGTTACGCAGGAGACGTGGAGTTGGCCGCGAGGAGTTTCGTGGCGTTCGCGTACTGCGCTCCGCATCTGATCAAGCTCCTCCAGGAGGCCGGTGCTCTTTTGCACGAACTCCATCCCGGCATCCGTCAGATTGATCTGCCTGGTGGTGCGGTTAAAGAGACGTACGCCGAGATCGGTCTCCAAGTCCGCCACAATGCGGCTTACCGAGGCAGCGGAAAGGCGCAAATCCCGGCTCGCAGAAGAGAAGCTGTTATGCCTGGCGACTGCCACGGCCACCTTCATGGCCTCGATCATATCCATCCGCCATTCTTCCGAAATTCAAAATAATGTCTCTCACCGTGCGCTCTTTAACACGGAAGCCGAAATCATGCATCAATGGGGCGAACGCTCAAATTGAGGAGATGGACATGTCCAAAAATCCTAGCTGGATACTTCGCAGCTACCCTTCCGCAATGCCCTCCGTCGAGAACTGGAGCCTGGAGGAGCGTTCAATTCCCGATGCCGCGGATGGTGAGCTGCTGGTGAAAACTCTGTGGCTCTCCGTCGATCCCTATATGCGCGGTCGGATCAGCCCCGCGAAGAATTATGCTGCTGGTTTTAGAATTGGCGACCTGATGTGTGGCGGCGGAATTGGCGAGGTAATTACGTCTGAGTCTCCAGACTTCAAGCCAGGCGACCTCGTGATGAGCGATCATTTTGGTTGGCAGCCGTTCAGCGTGATCCCGGCCGCGTCAGCCAAGCCCGTGACGACAACCGACGCTCCGATTCAGGCCGTACTGAGCTATCTCGGCATGCCCGGTCTCACCGCCTACTTTGCCCTCAAAACCGCAACTCCGAAGGTGGGGGAAACGGTGTTGATCTCTGCCGCTTCAGGAGCTGTGGGGCAGATTGCGGGACAGATCGCGCGGATCAAAGGGTTCGACCCAGTCGCTGTTGCGGGCTCGGACGAGAAGCTGGAATGGTGCAGGGAGCTTGGATATCGGACTGGCGTCAATCATCGACGCTCCGCTGATCTCGTGGCAGATGTCGCGACCGCATGCCCTAGCGGCGTCGATGTCTTTATCGACAACACCGCCGGGCCGATTCACGATGCAGCCATGTTAAACCTCAACATCTTTGGCAGGGTGGTGGTTGTCGGGACTATTGCCTTGGCCAACCGGTTTGACCAGCCTGATATCGGTGTCAGGCATCTCAGAAGGACACTAATCACCCGTGCGCGCATAGAAGGGTTCTTGCTCGACGACCACGAAGGAGAATACGAGACCGCGATTGCCGATCTGCTGTCATGGTACAAACAGGGACTGCTTCAGACACGGGAAGATGTTGCGGAAGGGATCGAGACCGTGCCCCACGCTTTCGTTCGGATGTTGAAGGGAGAGAACTTCGGCAAGCAACTGGTCAAGCTATGACGCTCTAACCAGGGTTGTCCGCTTCGGCCCGGCCCGATTTTTGTGCACGCGTTACTCAAGCGGATCGTTCCAAGGCAGCAGCTCATCGATCCGCCTCCGCTCGTGGCCGTTGACGATGGCGGTAAGCGTGGTGGTCAAGTAGGCCTGCGGGTCAACAGCATTGAGTTTGCAGATCTCCTCTGGCGCAGGCAAAACTAGGTTGCCCTGCCGGGCCAGCGTTCGCCAGGACGACAGATGGTTGGCCTCCAGCCCGTGGCGCTCCGCTACTTCGTTCACCGTCACGCCCGGACGCAAGCCCTCCGAAACGATCTGTGCCTTGACCTCATCCGGCCATTGGCGATGCGCCTCACGTCGGCCCCGCCGTGTCGTGAGAACCTCCAATGTCGTGTCCATAGAGAAACTGCTTCTCGCTGATCCATGGAACCTTGATCACAGATCAGGCGTCAGCGGGCAACGTGGGGGGCAAAACAGCGGTTACCCTTTTTCGTTCGTTTGCGGACGGCGATGCCTACTGAACGGTGATCTCGCTCCGCTCACCGGCCTTGATCGTCACCGGCATTTCCTTGTCCTGGCCCTGATCGGACATGTGCCGCACGACGACATAGTCGCCGGCGGGGATAGTCTGTTGCCAGCTGTCGCCATAGGTCAGGCCGAGCGACTTGCGCTTGCCCTCAGCATCCTTCTTTGACGAGAACACCTCGATCGAATAGGCGCCGGGCGCCGACATTGCCAGCACGCCGGCGCCGAGAGCCACCTTCACATCCTGGTTGTCGCCGGCCTTGATGCTGAAGGGCTGTTCGACAACGGCGAGATCGAGCGTGGTTAGCGCGACATAGTCGTCCGGCGGCAGCCAGAACTTGCTGTCCGGACCGTAGGAGTGCTCCACGCTTTCACGCGAACCGTCGATCTTCTTCTTCGCCTTGACGATCTCGAAGCCGATGCCGGAATTGTCGGCCTTGTCGCCGCCGGCGGTGTAGTAGGCGTTAAGCACGGCATGGCCGACGCCGACCACGATATCCTTCTCGACCGTCTGTCCGGCGGCAAGCTGGATGGTTTCGGTCACCGTGCCGGCGCCGATCTGCACCGTCACCTTTTGCTCGCCGGCGGGCACGGTGGCCTTGGTGTCGCCATAGTGGGTCGTGCTGCCGCCCGGATAGGCGAAGTCGACACGCGCCTCGCCGCTGATCTCCGAGCCCTGGCTCGCATGCGGGTGGATAACCAAGGTTCCGGCGTTCAGCGTGAACAACGGGCTGTAGGTCTGGCCGGCTTCGATCTTGATCTTCTGCTCGCTCCTTGCCTCGTCGGCGCGACCGACGACAATGTAATCGCCCGGCTCGAGATTGATCTTGAGCTCGCCATACTCGGTCATGACCTGATCGCCGCGCGAGCCGTCGGACTTGGCCTTGTAGATCTCCCAGGCATTGCCGTCGGTGACGGCATCGCCGCCTTCAGCCATGACGACGCTCGGCGTGAAGTTGAATTCAGGCTTGGCGGGTTCGGGTGCAGGCGCCGGCGCCGGGGCCGGAGCAGGCTCTGGCGCGGGCGCCGGCGCCGCGACGGTCTCGACCAGCGCTTGCTGCAATGCCTTCTCGTCGGAGGCCTGGATGTATTTTCCGCCGGTGTTCTCGGCGAGGCAGGCGATCTGCCTGCCTTCGTCGGCGGTCAGGCCGAAGCCGACTACGTCGGCGGTGAAGTCGACGCCGGTCTCCTTCAGCTCCTTGCCGAGCGCGCACGGATCGCCACCGCAGGTCTCAAGACCGTCGGTGATGAGAACGACCGTGGCCTTGTCCTCGGTGTATTTCAGCGCTTCGGCGGCCTGCTTGACGGCCGCCGTCAGCGGCGTCTTGCCGAGGAATTTCATGCTGTCGGCGGCCGCCGAGATCGCGCTCGCCGAACCCGCCTGCGGCGGCACGATCAGCTCGATGTCCGCGCAGCTGCCTTTCTGGCGATGCCCGTAGGCCATGAAGCCGATCTCGTCGTCGCCCGGCACCGACTGCAGCACCGTGTGCAGCGATTCGCGCGCGATCTCGAGCTTCGGCTTGCCGTCTATCTGGGCCCACATGGAGCCGGATGCATCGAGAATGATGATGACCTTGTTGGCGGCAAAGCCAAAGGTGGTCATCGACAAAAGGAGGATCGCCGCAGCAACGCTCCGTGCCAGTCCCGCCATGAAAATCTCCTGAGTGAACCCCCGTCCGCGCCGGGAAAGCTATTTGAGCCGGGCTTTGCAGACAAGTCCGATGGCCGGCAAGTCGCTCAATAGGTGGTTCGGCGCTCTTCCGACGGCGGACGGCCGAACTGCAGCCGGTAGCTTTGCGCGAAATAGGAGTGGGAGGTGAAGCCGGTGGCGATCGCGACGTCGAGGATCGGCATATTGGTCTGGCGCAGCAATTCGCGCGCCCGCTCGAGCCTGAGCCGCATGTAGTAGCGGCCCGGCGTCACGTTGAGATGGCGCAGGAACAGGCGCTCGACCTGGCGCACCGACAGGCCCGCCGACTTGGCAAGCTGCACCGCCGACAAAGGCTCATCGAGATGGTCGGCCATCAGCTCAACGATACGTCTCAGCTTCTCCGACTTGCCGGTGAGGTCGCGCTCAGGTCCGACGCGCTGGCGGTCACCGGCCGAGCGGATGCGCTCGTGCTGGAACTGGTTGGCGACGCCATTGGCGAGGTTGGAGCCGAAATCGCCGCGCACGATCTCCAGCATCAGATCGATCGAGGTGGTGCCGCCGGCGCAGGTGTAGCGCTTGCGATCGATCTCGAAAACGTTGCCGGTGCAGTTGATGTCCGGAAAACGCTCCATGAAGCCGGCGCGGTTTTCCCAGTGGATAGTGCAGCGGTAGCCGTCGAGCTGGCCGGCCTCGGCGAGCAGATAGGAGCCGACCGAGAGCGCGCCGAGCGCGTTGCCGCGGCGGCCCCAGCTGCGCAGCGCCGCCAGCACCTTGCTCTTGCCGGGGAACTCGGTGGTGAGCCCGACCGAGACGAACAGGATATCGACCGGCGGCATGTCGGCGACTGAATAGTCGATCTTGAGCGGAAGGCCGTTGGAAGCCATGACCGCGTCGCCATCTGCCGATATCGTCGTCCAGCCGTAATAATCACGGCCGAGCAGACGGTTGGCCGAGCGGAAGCAATCGATCGCCGCCGCCAGCGAGAACATCGAAAACTTGTCGACCAGCAGGAAGCCGAACTGCCGACCGCCCTGAACGGGATCGCCCATGACCGGCCGTTCAACAAGAGCAGTAAGATTCGGCAAGGATGCTGCTTTCCGATCAGAAGGACGGCCGCTTCAATCCGGCCGCGAGGTAGGCGGAAGCTACAGTGTTGGCCATCAGCATGGCAATGGTCATCGGTCCGACGCCGCCGGGGACCGGCGTGATGGCGCCGGCGACCGCGGCCGCTTCGGCATAGACGACGTCGCCGACCAGCCGCGACTTGCCTTCGCCCTTCTCCGGCGCCGGAATGCGGTTGATGCCGACATCGATAACGGTGGCGCCGGGCTTCACGCAATCACCCTTGATCATTTCTGGACGGCCGACGGCGGCGACCAGGATATCGGCGGTGCGCGCCAGCGCCGGCAGGTCCTTGGTAC